>CALDMQ010000237.1 GCA_937917505.1 uncultured Erysipelotrichaceae bacterium
CATCGTTATAAAAGGGACTTTACGTTGAATACATGTTTCTGCCATTTGAATAATACTTCGTGTTTCTCCCGAATATGAAATAAAAATAACACAATCTTGTTTTTTTATACAATAAACATCATATCTTTGATAATTTGAATTATTCACAATGTAAACATTCTTTCCTATTTTCATCATTTTTTCCTTAAATGATTCAGCTATATTTAAAGCAGTACCTTTAGAATAAATATGAATATTTTCAGAACGAATAAGTAATTGAACAGCTTTTTGAAATAAATCATGATGTAACAAAGAAAGTGTATCATCAATCGTTTCTTTATAAAGTATACCCAATTTATTTGCTACTTTATAAATCGTATCATCTTCACTAAAAGGAATATTAGGATTCACAACCCCAAATTGTCTATTTAAATATTCAATTTCTTCCAAGTAAGCATCTTTAAAATTTTGAAATCCAGAATGACCTACTTTCTTACATAAATTTAAAACAGTAGCAGGAGAAGTATATGTTTCTTTAGCAATACTTCTTGCTGAATAATCTTTTATATTCTCACCAAGACTAATAATATATTCAGCTATAATTTCCTCACCTTTAGAAAAATTTTCTTTTCTTGTTAATATATCTACTAATAACATTTTTTCACTTCCTTATTTATATTTTACTAAATGTTTTTATATTCGTACAGTTTTTTAATTATTTATGACTGATAATATCATTATGTATCAATCATTTGATTATAATCAACATAAATAATATTTTATAAGATGTGTTCTTTTATTAAAATAAAAAAGATCTTTCAAAAAAGACCTTTTTTTCATTTCTATCTAATTTTTGTACCATTAGGTAAGTTTTCTACAGAAACTAATTCTAACAATTTCTTCTTAGAACCCGCAAGAATCATACCTTGAGATTCTACTCCTCTTAATTTTGCTGGTTTTAGGTTTGACACAACAATAACTTTCTTACCAATCATATCCTCAGGACTATAGAAATCTGCGATTCCACTAACAATCTGTCTAACTTCTTTACCAATATTAATTTGAGACACTAATAACTTATCAGCATCTGGATGTTTTTCACATTTTTCAACTGTACCTACAGTTAATTCAATCTTTGCAAAATCATCAATAGTAATTAAATTTTCATCTTCTTTTGGTTCTTCTTTTTTAGGTTGTAAAGCTTCAACTTTCTTTTCAATGTCTTTAGGATCTAATCTTGCAAATAATTGTTGAGGTTTATCAGTTACCTTAGTTCCTTCTTTATATAAACCAAAAGTTGTTAAATCTTTCATTTCTCTTTCATCTGTATGAATTTGATCTAAAATCTTAACAGAAGTAGAAGGCATATATGGTTCTAATGCAATTGCTGCAAAACGAATAGCTTCTATTAAGTTATAAAGTACAGTTGCTAAACGATCTTTTTTAGATTCATCTTTAGCTAAAACCCATGGCATTGTATCATCAATGTATTTATTTGTTCTTCTTAACAATGTAAAAATTTCATCTAATGCTTTAGCAGATTTATATTCATCCATTAACGCTTGTACTTTTTTAGGCATAGCAAGTGCCATTTCTTTTAATTCTTCATCGACTTCTTCATCAACATGTGGATTACTAACAACACCATCAAAGTATTTATTAGTCATAGCAATTGTTCTATTTACCAAGTTACCTAAAATATTAGCTAAGTCAGAATTAATTCTTTCAACTAATAAATCCCAAGTAATACTTCCATCATTATCATAAGGAATTTCATGTAAAACATAGTATCTTACTGCATCCACACCAAAAATATCAACTAAATCATCAGCATAAATCACATTTCCTTTAGACTTAGACATCTTACTTTCACCTTGTAATAACCAAGGATGTCCAAAAACTTGTTTAGGTAAAGGAATATCTAAAGCCATTAACATGATAGGCCAATAAATTGTATGGAATCTCACAATATCTTTACCAATTAAGTGTAAATCAGCAGGCCAATATTTCTTATATAACTCTCCATGATTTCCATCCACATCATAACCAAGTCCTGTAATATAGTTTGTTAATGCATCAATCCATACATAAACAACATGTTTAGGATCAAAGTCTACAGGAATAGACCATTTGAATGTAGTACGAGACACACATAAATCTTGTAAACCAGGCTTTAAGAAATTATTCATCATTTCATTTTTTCTTGAAGCTGGTTGAATAAATTCAGGATGTTCTTCTATATGTTGAATTAATCTATCAGCATATTTAGATAATTTAAAGAAATAAGCTTCTTCTTTAGCATCATGAACTTCTCCACCACAATCTGGACATTTTCCATCAACTAATTGTGATTCTGTAAAGAAAGATTCACAAGCAGTACAATACTTTCCTTCATAATGACCTAAATAAATATCTCCTTGATCATATAATTTCTTAAAAATCTTTTGAACTTGTTGGATATGATATTCATCAGTTGTTCTCATGAATCTATCATATGTTGTGTCCATCATATCCCAAATGTTTTTCACAACCGCTGCTTTTTCATCAACAAATTGTTGAGGTGGGATTCCTGCTTCTTTTGCTTTTAACTCAATCTTTTGACCATGTTCATCAGTTCCAGTTTGAAAATAAACATTATATCCTTCTTGTCTTTTACTTCTTGCGATTGCATCTGCTAAAATAATTTCATAAGTATTCCCAATATGAGGTTTACCAGAAGTGTAAGTAATCGCTGTCGTTAAATAATAATCTTTTACATCTTTCATCATATCTCTCCTTTACAATAAAAAAACGTCCTTACAAAAGGACGTATAATACGCGGTACCACCTTTTTTTATATCTAACGATATACCCTCAAAACTTTAACGCAGTTAACGATTATCTCTAACTATTCAAGATAACAGCTCCCAGTCCATCTTCATAAAAGTTATGTACTGATTCACACCACCCATCAGCTCTCTAAAACGCCCTTTTAATCTCTACTGTTCTTCGCTTTTTCTACTTTTTAACCTTAACAAATATTACCTTTAAAGTCAATAAAATAGTCATGAAATCTATCTCATATTAAAAAAGAAGTCAATTCAATATTTAAAAATTTAGAAAAATGTTCAAAATACTATTTTTTATAATTCTCTTTCAACCATTTTGCAACAGCATCATCATCATGATGACCAATTATCCTCGTAGCAATCTTCTTTAACTCTTCAACAGCATTCTCTACCGCATAACATTCATCAGCCTTTTCAAACATATCCACATCATTCTTACCATCACCAAACACAACTACTTTTTCACAATGTAAATAATCTTTCAATTGTTGAATTGCATTTGATTTCGATGCATTTATAGGTAAAAACTCTAACCATTGTTCACCTGAATAAAAATCTTCTTGATAAATACTATGATGTGTTTGTTTATACTTTTTATACATAGGTTCTAATTTTTGTTTATCATCAATACACGTAATATAAAACTTATCTCCTTTGTATAAATCATCTATACTATGAACAGGATGAGAACGTATATCACCTTTTCTTGATTGAATAAAATTCACTGCTTCTTGGCTACATTTCTCTTCAACGTACGAAAATTTTTCTTCACCATCAAGTATTGCATACACAATAGGATAAATATCATAATGAATTAAATCTGTAATCAATTCATTAATACTTTCATCAAAGAAATTAGAAACAATAATTTCTCCTGTCACATTATTTTTTATCATTGTTCCATTATAAATAATTAGAGGAATTTGAACTTCTAATCCTTGCGTTGCTTTTTGAGCAGTATGATAAGACCTTGCGGTTGCATATGAAAAAAGCATTCCTTTTTCCACAAGCTCATTAATGACATCACAAGTATATGTGCTTAACGTTTCATCACTTCTTAACAATGTTCCATCTAAATCACTGACATACAAAGTTTTCACACCAATACACTCCTTTTTCTACAATACTAACATATTTTATATCTTATACTCAATTTTTTCATTATGAAATGCTCTTATCAATTTATTTTATTTTCAAATTCTATTTTTTACGTATTTAATTTTATTTGTATTATAATAGAAGTAGGAGATAGAGTTGAGAAGGAGGTGCCCTATGAAAAAGATTATTATTTGGGTTGTTTTGCAATTTCTTTATCGAGGAATGAAAGTTTTATACAAACTTGACTATCGTATGAAAGAAGAACTAGATGGTTGGAGGGAAAATAAAACTCTCTGTATTCAAATTATGAATGGTCCATCTATTACTATGACATACACATATCGTCAAGGACTTCAAAAAACACATCAAACACCTGATATCACAATTGTATTTAAAAGTGTTCACACTGCTTTTTTAGTATTTACCGGCATGATGAGTGTCAAACAAGCCTATCTTGAACATCGTTTTTCTTTAAAAGGTGACGTTTATGAAAGTATGCGTTTTGTAAGATGTGTAGATTTAGTAGAAACTTATTTGTTCCCTCGTTTTATGACAAAACGTATTTTAGATCATTATGAAAAAAAATTGAAACCAACTCTATATATCTATTTAAGAGCTTTACTTAATTATTAAAGGAATTCTTGTGAAAGCTTAATAAAGTTAAACCATATTTTAGAATTTTTTAGTTAAATTTAGATAATAATACACAATTTGATTATTTTATTACTTGTAAACATGACAATGAAATTCCATTAACAATTTTAAATGAAATTAGTCATTGGAATCACTACATTAAGAGCACTCTTAGAGATTAGTCATCTTTATTAAAAAAAGATAACTTTCAAGTTATTCATACAAATAATGAATTATTTAGAATTAGAGTTTTATTTCTTTTGAGTGCTCAAAGTCAATTTTATAAAAGGAGAATTCTTATGTACTTTGAATTTATGAATAAAACAAAGGTTTGTGTTGGCAATCATGCTTTAAGTCAACTCGACTATGAATGTAAGCAATACAATATGAAACACCCTTTAATTTTAACAGATAATGTATTGCTAAAATTAAGGTATGTCGATATGATTACAAAGCATTTATCTATTCCTTATCACTTATTTTCTGATATTCCTGTTGATTCTTCTATTCATACGATTGAAGAAATTTATTCTTATTATCAAGATAATCATTGTGATGGTTTAATTGCATTAGGTGGTGGGAGTGTTTTAGATACTGCCAAAGGTGTTTTCTTGATGTTGTCACAAGAATGTCAATCTATTGAAGAAATTCTTGGATTTGAAAATATAAAAAAAGGAAAAGCAGTTCCATTCTTTGCAATTCCAACAACAAGTGGTACAGGTAGTGAAGCAACTTGTGTTGCTGTTGTGAGCCATCCTGAAAAACAAGTCAAATTAGAGATTATATCTCAACATATTCAAAGTGATGTTGCTTTCCTTGATCCAAAGTTAACAACAAATTTACCTATCAAAACGACAGTATCAACTGGTATTGATGCTTTTGTACATGCAATTGAAGCATACACTTGCTCTGGTAAAAATCCATTAAGTGATGTTTACGCCTTAACTGCTATTCAGCTTATTTCTCAAAACTTGGATCAAGTTATTGATGATCCTCATAATACAACATTAAGAAACAATCTAGCTTTAGCATCTTATCTTGCTGGAGGAGCATTCTCGAATTCAATGGTTGGCATTGTTCATGCTATTGGACATGCATTAGGTGCTGTTTGTCATATTGCCCATGGAGAAGCAATGAGTATGTTACTTGTTCCATGTATGAGATTTAATGCAAAATCTAATCCACATCTTTATGACGATATTCTTTTATACCTTGATAAACATACCTATGCTTCTTCTCAAGATTTAACGTCAGATACGATTCAATATATTCATTCCATGCTAGAAAGTTTACACACAAAAACAGGTTCTCCTATTTCATTAGAAACAATTCCTAATTTAAATCAATACATTGATGAAATTTCAGAAAAAGCATTAAATGATGGAGCTTTATTAGTTAATTCTATTCACGCAAATAAGAAAGATATTCAAGATATCTTAGGAGGCTATTATGGATATTAAATTATTAGTTGATAAACAACGTCAATTTTACAACACACAATACACTAAAGATGTAGAACACAGACTTCATGTTTTAAAAACAATGAAACAATGGATTATCACTCATGAAAATGAAATTAATCAAGCATTGAAACAAGATTTAAACAAGCATGAAACAGAATCATATATGTGTGAAGTCGGATTAACTTTAAGTGAATTAAGCTACCAAATTAAGCATATAAAAAGATGGACTAAAAACAAACATGTTCTAACACCATTAGCACAATTTTATGGTTCAAGTTTTGAAACTTATGAACCCTATGGTGTAACTCTCATCATGAGTCCTTGGAACTATCCATTTATGTTATCAATTGAACCAGCAGTTGGAGCAATCGCAGCAGGAAATACCGTCATTATTAAGCCAAGTGCTTATGCTCCAAATGTTTCTCATATTATTAAGAAAATGATTGATGAAACATGCAAAGAAGAATATGTTGCGGTTGTTGAAGGTGGGCGTGCTGAAAATACCGAACTTCTTGAACAAAGATTTGACTATATTTTCTTTACTGGTAGTGTTACTGTTGGGAAGCTTGTTATGGAAAAAGCGAGCCGTTATTTGACTCCTGTAACGCTTGAATTAGGTGGTAAGAGTCCATGTATCGTTGATGATGAA
>CALDMQ010000238.1 GCA_937917505.1 uncultured Erysipelotrichaceae bacterium
ATACTTACAAGTTAAATTATACAGATGAATCTATTGCAATAGTCGCATTATTACATGATATATGTAAAGTCAATTGTTATAAAAAAGGAACACGTAATGTCAAGGAAGATGGTGTTTGGAAACAAGTTCCAACCTATGAATATAATGATACTCTTCCATATGGACATGGTGAAAAAAGTGTGTATATGATTAGTGGATATATGCGTTTAACAAGAGAAGAAGCTTTTGCAATTCGTTATCATATGGGATTTGCGGGAAGTGAAGAAGCCAGAAATGTTGGAGCTGCTTTTGAAATGTTCCCTTTAGCTTTTGCATTATCAACAGCGGATATGGAAGCAACTTATTTTTTAGAAGAAAAGCGATAAACTTTTCTTCTTTTTTTCTTTCGTTTTTCTTTGTTTTTTTATCAAGTCAGTTTTTCTTTTTCTTGTCCATACTGTAGATGAGATAGGAGAAGTGATACGATGAATAAGAACAAAGCAATACGTTATTTATTATTATGGATATGTCTATTAATAAGTTTATGTATGATTCTTTACAAGCCTTTTACTAATCTATTTGAAGATCCTCAAGCATTACGTTCACAGCTACAATCTTATGGTATCTTGGGACAACTCATTTTATCTTTAACAATGGCTTTACAAATTCTATTAGCCTTCTTACCTGGTGAAATCATAGAAATCATGGCTGGTTATATTTATGGCCCTTATATAGGACTTGCTTGTTGTATGTTAGGAAGTGCTATAGGTTCATCTCTCATCTTTATTTTCATTAAAAAGTGGGGCATCCATTTTATCAAACATTTTATTAATATAGATAAAATCAACGAAGTCAAATGTCTTCAAAACAAAGAAAAAAGAAACATTATCCTTTTCATTATTTTCTTTATACCTGGAACTCCTAAAGACATTCTTACATACTTTATGCCTCTTACTGATATGAAACTTTCAACATTCTTAATCATTACAACATTTGCAAGATTTCCATCAATTATAACAAGTACTATTGGTGGTCATGCAATTGGTATTGAAAACTATTCATCCTCAATTCTTATCTTTCTTATCACAGGTATTGTTTCATTGATAGGATTGTTTATTTATAAGAAAATAATTCATAAACCACAAACAATTTATCATCTTTAGAAATTCTTTAGATTTCTCTCTACTTTATTTTTTCTATTTTATATATAATAGACACAGAAATGAGGGATAGTATGGAATATAATGTATTGATTGTTGAGGATGAAAAAGAAATATGTCAAGCAATTGAAATTTATCTTAAAAATCAAGGTTATCATGTTTATAAAGCTTATAACGGACAAGATGGTTTAGATATTATTGAAAATAATGAGATTCATTTAGCTATTGTTGATATTATGATGCCAATCATGGATGGTATTCAAATGACCATGAAAGTAAGAGAAAAGTATGATTTTCCTATTATCATGTTATCAGCAAAATCTGAGGATATTGATAAAATTACCGGTCTTAATATTGGAGCAGATGATTATGTTACAAAACCATTCGTACCTATGGAATTATTAGCTAGAGTTTCTTCACATTTACGTCGTTATTCTCGTTATTTAAATATGGTTAGTAAATCACAATATAATGGTTACACTGTAGGTGGTCTTGAATTAAATTTAGATACTAAACAAGTCCTAGTAGAAGGCAAAGAAGTTAAACTCACTCCTATCGAATTTAAAATATTAGAACTCTTAATGGCTTATCCGGGAAAAGTCTTTTCAGCCGAAAATATTTATGAAAGTGTCTGGAAAGAAGATGCTATTAATACTGATACTGTTATGGTACATGTTAGAAATTTAAGAGAAAAAATAGAAATTGATCCAAAGCACCCACAATATTTAAAGGTTGTCTGGGGTGTAGGATATAAAATAGAAAAACAAGGAAGGGATTCTTTATGAAAAAAAATAAAATCATCACCTATCTGATTTTGATTGTTTTATTATTAGGATGTAGTTTAAGTATTTATATACAATATCCTACTATTTATAAACAAGCTTATTCAAATGAAGAACAAAAAGAAATTCAATCAAACTTCATAAATCTTACAAATCAATATCATTATATATTATCTCAAAAGTTAATTCCTAACAATGAACCCTATTCTCAATTTATTCAAAGTGATGTTGATAAAAATAGTAATGAATATAAAGAATATTATCAAACATATATTAATGATATGAAAGATTTTGAAAACATATTTAATAAAGATAAAGACATAGATTATTATGCTATAGATTTACAAACCAATAAGACCATCTCTAATACAAGCCATAATCTTACTCAATTAAAAAATGATACTCATTTACAATCTCAATATCAATATTACTACCAAATCACATATAATGAACTTGGTCAACTTTCTATAGATACTTATTCAAATAATTTTTATAATTCTTTATACCATGGGTTAGATTATGGTGACAGTCGAGTTGATGAATTAACTGACAATGAAACGGGTGAATACATTGGGAACATTCAATTTACAGGTTTAAAGAATATACGCTTTATTTATGCTTTAAATAACGATCTCAATCCTAATGGTTTTATAGCCTCACATATGAATGAAACTCACTATGAGTCATTTTCTTATACTGTTCCTTATCTTACAATCGCAACACTCATTTGTTTCTTTATAACATTATGTATTCCTTATCGTTATTTAGATACCATTCCTAGTTTCTCTTATTTATCACGTATCAAATTTGGTATTCTTTCTACTCTTTGGTGTACTCTCATTTGGTTTGCTTTCTGTATTGTCTATTATATTTCTGATGCCACAATGACTGGTTCTATTTTCAATGTTTATCAAAGTTTTCGCATAGAAAAATTTGTTGAGAAACTTCAATTAACACCTATTCTTAATATAATGAGTATATTTGCTTTTCTTTCTTTAATTGTTTTCCTTGCTTATATGATTAAATATTTCTTCCATAAAGGTATCAAGGCTTATACAAAAGAAAATACGATTATTGGTTGGTTATGGACTCATGGATACACTGTTTTAAATCAAATTGTTAATTTTGATTTTAATGATTCTATTAATAAAGCTATTTTAAGAATTGTTCTTGTTAATTTTGTCATTGTTAGTATCCTCTGTTTCTTTTTTGTAGCAGGTCCACTCTTTGCATTCATTTATTCTATTATTATCTTCTTTATATTAAGAGATAAATTTGGAAAAATAAAAAATGATTATCAAGTTCTTCTTCTAGCAACAAAGAAGTTATCTAATGGTGATTTTAATTATGAAATT
This sequence comes from uncultured Erysipelotrichaceae bacterium, assembly GCA_937917505.1. GTDB lineage: Bacteria > Bacillota_I > Bacilli_A > Erysipelotrichales > Coprobacillaceae > CALDMQ01. The sequence goes on from CALDMQ010000238.1 coordinate 3,277, forward strand.
AATCAAGACATTGGTATATTCAATCCATTAAAAGAGGAATTTACACATATTAAAGATGGATTTGAAAAAGCTGTTAACGAAGAAGTAAAATCACAGAAAATGAAAACAGAATTAATTTCTAATGTTTCACATGATTTAAAAACACCTTTAACATCTATTATTACTTATGTAGATTTGTTAAAAGATGAAAATTTATCTTCAGAACAAAGAAATGAATATGTTCAAATTCTAAATCGTAATTCATTAAGATTAAAGAATCTTATTGATGATTTATTTGAAGTTAGTAAAGCTTCTTCTGGAAATGTTCAATTAAATAAGGTTGATATTGATATTATATCTTTAATGAAGCAAGCTCAATTAGAATGTCAAGATCAACTTGATCAACATTCTTTAGATATTCGTACAAATTTTACAAATGAAAAGATGATTTGTTATTTAGACAGTTCTAAAACATATCGCATCTTTGAAAACTTATTTATGAACATAAGTAAATACGCTCTGGAACATACACGTGTTTATTTAGAAGCTAATGAAGATAATGAAAAAGTCACAATTATTTTTAAAAATATTTCTAAAGATGAAATGAAATTTAATGAAAAAGAAATTGTTGAAAGATTTGTACAAGGTGATTCTTCCCGTAATACTTCTGGTTCTGGTTTAGGACTGGCTATTGTCAAAAGTTTTACTGAAATACAAGGTGGTCAATTTAAAGTAGAATTAGATGGTGATTTATTTAAAACAATCTTAATCTTTAAAAAATAGATAGACTGGGCTGTTTGAAAAACAGTCCTTTTTGACCTTATCAAAAAAGAAGTTACATTATTTGTAACTTCTCCTTTTTTCTAATTTTCTAATATAGTTTTCACATCTTCTTCATTATTAACTTGGAATATCTTAATTGTTAATTGATTAAGTTTATCCATGTTACTTTGATATATTATCTTTTCTGTATCTTTTGATAAATGATTCAATTTGACTTTAAGTAATTGAATTAATGTTTCACATTTTTCATTGAGTCTTCCTTTTTTTAAACCTTCTTTCTCACCTAGTTTTCTTTCTCTACGTTTCATTTCTGTGATATATTCACACATATCAATCTCTCCTTCCTTATTCACTTGAATATGTTTGAATGCCTCTTCATCACCTGCAAGTACTGATAATATCTCACCTACTTCATAATCCACATATA
>CALDMQ010000239.1 GCA_937917505.1 uncultured Erysipelotrichaceae bacterium
AATGTTCTTCTTTCACATCTTGAACACTTAAAATATGTGCACCTATCTTGATTCCTTTTTGAGCAAGAATTTGTCTTGCGATACTTCCAGCAAAAACAAGCGGAGCTGTTAAACGTCCAGAAAAATGACCTCCACCACGCACATCATTAAAACCATGATATTTGATATATGCTGGATAATCACTATGACCTGGTCGCATACATTCTTTAAGTTGTGAATAATCATTTGAATGATGATCTTGATTTTTAATCATAGCACATAATGGTGCACCTGTTGTCACACCATCAAGAAGACCACTCATAATTTGAAAGTCATCTGTTTCCTTACGAGTTGTTGAAAAGCGATTTTGTCCTGGTGCACGACGTTGCATATGTCGATAAATTTCATCCATATCTATTGTAATACCCGCAGGTAAATTCCCAATCACAATCCCAATGGCTTTGCCATGACTTTCACCAAAAAGTGATAACTCAATTGTCGTTCCCCAATTCGCACTCACTATACTCTCCTCCTAAACTCTTAAAATCTTTCCAAAAATCAGGATATGATTTTTCAACACATTCATAATCATCTAACACAACCACATCTTCACATACTGAGGAAACAATTGCAGCACTCATGGCCATACGATGATCGTGTGATGAAGTTACTTGTCCACCTTTTAATTTCTTAACACCTATAATTTCCATACTATCTTGATTTTCAATGACTTGTCCACCTAGTTGTTGAATCATATCAACAGTTGCTTTCAAACGATCACATTCTTTTAGACGTAATCTTTCAACATTTTTTATAACACTTTTTCCTTTTGCATTAGCACATGCCATTGCTACTACCGGAATAATATCTGGACACTGTGTTCCATCAATCGTAGTTCCTTGAAGTGATGCACATGTGATTCGACAACTATCTTCTTCTTGATAAAATTGACAACCCATTTTCTTTAAAATATCAATTGCCACCTTATCTCCTTGTTTCGATTGAAAATTCAATCCTTCTAAAATAACATCATTACCTAAAGCCCCAGCAACCAAATAAAAAGCCGCTTGTGAAAAATCACCCTCTACTTCATAATCACGTGCATGATAATGCTGACCTCCAGGAATGATAAGTTCTTGGTATTCATTATTAATCACAAAAACACCATAATGTTGCAACATTTGAATTGTTAAATCTACATAACCTTTTGATTGTAATGGTGAGGTGATAATAATACGTGAATCTTGAGGAAGTAATGGTAATGCAAATAACAACCCACTAATAAATTGTGAAGAAACATCACCGGCAATTTCAAAAGTTCCTGCATGTAATTGTCCCATGACATAAAGATCTAAAACATTTTCTTTATACAAATAACCAATATTTTGCTTTTCAAAGATCTGATAATAAACATCCAGTGGTCTTTTCCCTAAACGTCCTTCACCCTTAAAATGAAAATTTGATGGTTGAACCAATGATATAGGAATTATAAAACGAAGTGTTGATCCTGATTCATGACAACCAATTTCACCATTATTACGCATAAAAGTTGTTGTGCCATCTATTTCTAAATAATCATCATGTTGAAAAATCATTGTCCCTAATGCTTTCATAGCAGAAATAGTTGCTTCTATATCTTTAGAATATTGAACATTGGAAATAATACTTCTCCCTCTTGCTAAAGAAGCACAAATAATTGCACGATGTGCCATACTTTTTGAAGGTGGAATATGAACTTTTCCTTGTAATTGTTTTGGTTGAATACGTAAACTCATTTTATACCTCCTTCATCTCTTTCACAAATTCTATATCACTTGGATAAACATAAGCATGTCCTATCTCATGTAATAAAATATAGGATAGCTGTTGATGAATATTTTTCTTATCTTTCATCATCGCTTCTTTTAATTCATCTATTTGAACATCAACTTCATAAGGTAATTGATATTGTTGAACAATATCTTGGATTTGTTTAGCAGTTCCTAATTTCGTTAATTGCTTTGCTTCAGAAATCTTTGTCAAAAGAACCATACCCATACTTACAGCTTCCCCATGTGAATATTTTTCATAATGATAATACTGTTCAATGGCATGTCCTAATGTATGACCAAAATTCAATAACAATCGACTGCCAAAATCATAAACATCTTTTTCTACAACTTCTCTTTTTAAATCAACACAGCGATAAATAATCTCATCAATATCTTTATACAATTCATCAAATGACATATAAGATTTTAATCTATCAAAAAGTTCTTTATCAAAAATACAACCATATTTAATCACTTCACCCATACCATCACAAATAAAACGAGGTTCAAGTGTTTTTAAAGTAAATGGATCAATGATTACCAACAACGGATGTTTAAAAGCACCAATAAGATTTTTCCCTTCATCTAAATCAACAGCCACTTTACCACCAACACTCGAATCCACTTGTGCAAGTAATGATGTAGGAATTTGAACAAGTGAAACACCTCGCAAATACGTACTTGCAACAAAACCTGCTAAATCCCCAATCACACCACCACCTAAGGCTATGATTAAGTCCGTACGTGTCAAATGAAATGAAAGCAATTGATTATAAATATCAGGTAAAACATCAAAACGCTTTGATTGTTCACCATGGGGAATAATAACATGACCAACATCATAAAACGATTCCAATTCAGTTTCAACCTTTTTTCCATAATAACCAAAGACTTGATCATCACTGATAATCATTATCTTTTTCCCTTGATAAACAGATTGAATGTAATCATTTAGATGATCCAATGCCCCTTTTTCAATAATAATATCATAACTCTCTTTTTCTAAATTGACTTTCAATTTCACTTCATTCACTCCTAAACTTTCTTCCCTACTATTTTAGCAATTTCTTTCACTTCTTCAATTAATTGTGTATACTTTTCAGGTTTTAACGATTGTGGTCCATCACATAATGCACATTCAGGATTATTATGTACCTCAATCATCAAACCATCACATCCTGCCGCAATAGAAGCTTTTGCCATTGGTTCAACCAACCACCATTTTCCTCCAGCATGGGATGGATCAATAATAATAGGAAGATGTGTTAATTTTTTAACCACTGGTATTGCTTGTAAATCTAATGTATTTCTTGTATAAGTTTCAAAAGTACGAACACCTCTTTCACATAAAATGACATTTGGATTTCCACTTGCCATAATATATTCTGCACTCATAATCCACTCTTCATAAGTTGCACTTAATCCTCTTTTTAAAAGAATTGGTCGTGTACATCTTTTTCCTACTTCTTTTAATAAATCAAAATTTTGCATGTTTCTTGCACCAATTTGGACAAGATCAACTTTTTCATTAAATTCTTCAATATAATCAGCACTCATTAACTCAGATACAATAGGAAGACCCGTTACTTCCTTAGCTGCTAATAAAATATCCAATCCATCACTTCCCATACCTTGAAAAGCATAAGGTGAAGTTCTTGGTTTAAAAGCTCCCCCTCTTAACATATTTGCCCCGGCAGCTTTTGCGGCTTTTGCAATTTCAATCACTTGTTCTTTTGATTCTACTGAACAAGGACCAGCAATCAAAGCCAAATGTCCAGCACCAACTTTAACACCAGAAACATCAATAATAGATTCTTCTGGATGAAATGCACGATTTGCAAGTTTATAAGGTTCACTGACATGCATGACTTTTTGTACTGCTTCATCAACTTCAATAGACTTAGGATCAACTTTTGTAGTATCACCAATAACACCACAAATTATGACTTCCTCCCCTTCAACCACATGCGTTGATAATCCTTTATCCTCTACTTGACTAACAATCTTTTCAACTTCTTCTTTTGTTGTATGAGGTTTAAATACAATAATCATTTTTCTTCTCTCCTTTTTCCTGATATAAACAAAAAAACTCTCACCCATAAGGACGAGAGATACATTCGTGTTACCACCTTAATTCACTTATACATCACTATATAAGTCTTGTCAAGTACTACCATACTCTAACACTATAACGGGTGTACCCGTGTTAACCTACTTCATTCAGTCACCTACTCCAAGACGAATTCAATTATGTTACAATATTCTTTTCCACCACCCAAGAACTCTCTTCAATTGTTTCATAACCTACTCTTTCTTTTCACTGTATTTATATCAGTTATTTATTTTGATGATATTATTTTAGGTAATGGACAAACATTTGTCAAGGACAATTTATGAATTCTCCTTCTTGTCTATTTTCAAAATTTCTTTTCCTTCCATGACAATGCGAATATATTCTTTTGCTTGATCAATAGTTTCCTGATAAGGATCCATGACATACAAACCATCTTTATTCGCTCTTCTAATAATCTCTTCACTTACAGTTGCAAGTTGGAAAACACGTTTTCCATCATCCCCCTCTAAATGATAAGATTGAATATCCCATTTAGATAAATCATCCATCTGCATATTAATCAATGATTTAATATCACTCTCTGGCATATTTGTTGTAAAACTTTCTGAAACAGAACCCAATATATCATCTATTTTTGTAACTACAGAAAGATCGGTACATTTCTTCATAATAGCTTTTAAGACAAGCATTTGATTTTGATTTCTAGCATTATCTCCAAGCAAGAAAGATTTTCTCTCTCTTACAAATGCTAAAGCATGTTTACCATCCATCACTGTCTTACCTGGTTTCATTTGATATTTATAGATTTTTGTTGTAAATACACCATCATCATTACCAATAACACGGTACTTAGGAATATCCACTTCTACACCACCTAAAGCATCAACAATACCTTCAAACGATGTAAAATTAAATTTAGCATAATAATTTAAATCAATATCTAGAAGATTTTCTAAAGTACTTTGAGTACATTGAGTCCCTTTTTTTGCACTATGAGTCAGTTTATCTTTACCAACATTTTGCCCATCATTATATAAATCTACATAATAATCTCTAGGAATACTTGTGATTAAAATTTGTTTTGTCTTTGGATTGATTGTCGCAATCATATTCACATCAGATAATGCATCTGCTCGAGAAATATCTCCTCTTTTATCAGTACCTAAAACCAATACATTAAACGGTTCCTTAGTCACCTCAGCACTATTAGCTTCCACACTAGGAATCTTTATTGAAAGTTTATCTACAATACGAATTCTTTCATCTAAACCTTCTTCAATATCATTCAATGCTTCAATATCAACAGACTTTATAATCATTGCTTGAATTGTATCATCTTCTAAATTTTCCAACAACTCACTATCACTGCTATAACTTTCTACATCAATATCACCAATTTCATCTTCAATCAATATTTCAGCCTTATTCATATTAATCATATCAACTGATGTATTCGCACCAAATTTTTTTTCTTTTAAATCACTTAAATTTTGATATGTTGAATTCTTCATAACAACAACATCAATTTCTATTGTTTCTTCTTTTGCACCAGCAATTGCTGTAATAAAATCATCACCTTTTAATATCAATAAACTAGCAAAAACTAAAGCAATTGCCAATAAAACATTCACTAATTTTAAAAGAACAACACGTATAGGATGTTTATTATCTTTATCACATTCACCTTTATACAAAAGTAAAACAATCACAAATAACAAAGTAGCAATCACTACCAAATATTTAACAGGTAACATTTGTGTTTGAAATAATACAAACATCAAAAAAGTTGCAGATAACAATGTTAAAAACAATAATACACGTCTTGATAGAATTTTCTTCATTGAATCACCATTCCTTATTCACATATTCACCATTATACACTTTCATTATATAAATTCAATGTATTTTGCATTTAAGAAAAAATTCTTTACATAACAAATATAAAACAAAAATATGAATTTTCTGTGAAAAAAAAGAGATTCATAAAGCGAATCTCTAAATTAATGTTAATGAATAGAA
>CALDMQ010000240.1 GCA_937917505.1 uncultured Erysipelotrichaceae bacterium
TTATTGCAGCTAAAACTATGGGAGTATCTACATCACGTATCATTATAAAACACTTAGTACCAAACTTATTATCAATCATTATTGTAAATTTAACCTTGGCAATACCAAGTGCTATTTTCAATGAAGCATTCTTATCTTTCATTGGTCTTGGTGTACGTGTACCATTAGCTTCTTGGGGAACATTAGCTCAAGAAGGTATTACTAACTTTAGATATTATCCATCTCAATTATTAATCCCTGCTTTCTTTATTAGTATTACTATGTTAAGTTTCAACTTACTAGGTGATAAATTAAGAGATGCTTTTGATCCAAGATTAAGGAGGTAATCAGCGTGGCAAGAGTTTTAGATATCAAAGATTTATGTGTATCATTCGATACTTACGCAGGAGAAGTACAAGCTGTGCGTGGAGTATCTTATCATGTTGATGAAGGCGAAGTTTTAGCGATTGTAGGTGAATCTGGTTGTGGTAAATCAGTTACAGCACAAACAATTATGAAATTAAATCCAATGCCACCAGCAAGAATTAAATCTGGAGAATTAACATTAAATGGTATTGATATTATTCACACAAGTGAAGAAGATATGCAAAAGATTCGTGGAAAAGAAGTAAGTATGATTTTCCAAGATCCTATGACATGTTTAAATCCTACTATGCCAGTAGGGAAACAAATTGTTGAAGCTATTAAACATCATCAAAAACTAGATAAAAAAGAAGCACAAGAAAAAGCAATTGAAATGTTAAAGAAGGTTCAAATTCCAAATGCAGAAGAACGTGCTAAACAATATCCTCATCAATTTTCTGGTGGTATGAGACAACGTGCTATGATTGCAATGGCTTTATCATGTAATCCTAAATTATTGATTGCTGACGAACCTACTACAGCATTAGATGTTACAATTCAGGCACAAATCATTGATTTATTAGCTGAAATTCGTAAAGATTTAGGAACTGCAATTATATTAATTACACATGATTTAGGTGTAGTTGCTTCTTTAGCTGATAGAATTTCAGTAATGTATGCTGGTAAGGTTGTTGAAACAGGAACTTCAAAAGATATTTTTGAAAATCCATCTCACCCTTATACTAATGCTTTATTAAAGAGCTTACCTAAACATGATACAAATAAAGAAGATAAATTAGATTCTATTCCAGGTACTCCACCAGATCTTGTTTGTCCTCCTAAAGGTTGTGGGTTTGCTTCACGTTGTGAAAAATGTATGAAGATTTGTAGAGAAAAACAACCACCAGTTTTTGACTTAGGAAATGGCCATGTTTCTTCTTGTTGGCTATTACATAAAGATTGTCCAAGTCAATTAAAGGAGGATGAAAAATAATGGCAGAAAAAGAAACATTAGTTGAATTACAAGACTTATCAAAGAGCTTTAAGGTAAGTGGAGGAATTTTAAAAGCTGTTAACCATATAAACTTAACTATTAAAAAAGGTGAAACTTTAGGTTTAGTAGGTGAATCTGGTTGTGGTAAATCTACATTAGGTAGAGTAGTTATGGGGGTTTATCAACCGACTACTGGAAAAGTTATTTATAATGGTGAAGAATTAAATATTAAGACTTCAAAAGATCGTTATGAATATGCAAAAAAAGCACAAATGATTTTCCAAGATCCTTATGCTTCATTAAATCCAAGAATGACTGTTGGAAGTATTATTGCAGAAGGTATGGA
>CALDMQ010000241.1 GCA_937917505.1 uncultured Erysipelotrichaceae bacterium
GATGAAATAAATAATCGTGAGTTAGATTCTTTTAAAGAAAAAGAAATAATAACTCTGACTGAAAAAATAAATCTTGATGAACAAATTCAACAAGCAGAGAAAATTAAAGAAAAGAAAGAATCTAAAGAAAAACATTTTGAACCTATTTCTTTTGATGATTTATTTAATAGTGATGAATTTTAGAATATGAGAAATTCTCATATTCTTTTTTCATCGTCATGTAGATAAGCTTTTAATAATTTAATTAATGCTCTTTTTTCTAAGCGAGAAACATAAGAACGTGAAATATTCATTTCTTTTGCAATTTGTTTTTGGTTTTTTTCTTCGTGATTATTAAGTCCATAACGATCAACCAAAATACGTTGTTCTCTAGGAGTAAGTTTTGAAAAATAATATTGAAGTTGATTTAAATCTTGATTTGTTTGAATTTGATTGACGATATCTTTTTGTTCGGCTGGTAAAATATCCAAAAGAGTCATTTCGCCGCCATCTTTATCAACTCCTAAAACTTCATTTAAAGAAACATCAAGACAGATTTTTTTATTCGTACGTAGATGCATTAGTATTTCATTTTCGATACAACGTGCCGCATAAGTTCCTAGTTTAGTGGACTTATGAGGTTTATAACTATCTACGGCTTTAATAAGACCAATTGTTCCAATACTAATTAAATCTTCTTGTAAATCACGTCCACCATCATATTTTTTAGCAATATGAGCAACTAAGCGTAAATTATGTTCAATGAGTTTATTTCTCGCCTGCATATCTCCTTGATGATATTGATTAATCAATTCATTTTCAACTTGAGGAGATAATTGATTTTTAAAAGCTTGAGTTTTAATAAAAGATACAAAAAGAAATTGTTGTAAAACAGAAAATATTGTCGTTAACATATTGTCACCTCAGTTCATTTTATGAATTATTTGAGAAGATATGTTTACTCTTTAATTTCATCTAAAAATATTATACAATATAACAAAAGGAGGGATAACATGCAAAAAGAATTAAAGTGTTATGGATGTGGTGCAATTATCCAAAATGAAAATGAAAAAAACATTGGATACGTACCTAAGAATGCAATGAAACAAGATCATCTTTTATGTCAAAGATGTTTTCAATTAAAGAATTATCATCGTTTGCAAGAAACAAATCTAACTAAAGATGACTTTTTAAATATTTTACAAACAATTGGTGAAAAAGATTGTTTAGTTGTTTATATTATTGATTTATTTGATTTTAATGGAAGTATGATTCAAGGTCTAATGAGACATATTTCCTATAACGATGTCCTTATTTTAGTAAATAAACGTGATATTTTGCCTAAATCTGTGAAAGATAGAAAAATAGAACATTGGGTAAGGCGACAATTAAAAGAGGAAGGAATTAAGCCTATTGATGTCTTTATCACAAGTGGGAAAAAGAATTATCATTTAGATGAGGTCTATGATGCTATACAAGAACATCGTCAAGGCAGAGATGTTTATGTTGTTGGTGTGACAAATGTTGGAAAATCAACGTTTATTAATGCTTTATTAAGACATTATGCTCAAGTTGAAGAACAGCATTTGATTACTGTTTCTGAATTTCCAGGAACAACACTTCATTTTATTGAAATACCATTAGATGACAAGACTTATTTATTTGATACACCGGGTATTGTCAATGAAACACAAATGACACATTTTATTGATAATAAAGATTTGAAAAAGATTCTTCCACAAAGTGAATTAAAACCTATGGTTTTTCAGTTACATAATGAACAAACACTTTATTTTGGTGGTTTAGGACGTATTGATTATCTTCAGGGTGACCAAGCAAGTTTTATTACATATTTTTCACCTTATATTAAAATACATCGTACAAAAATGATAAATGCTGATGATTTATACAATCGTCATAAAACATTACAATATGAAATTCGAGGAATTGATAATATCAATCAAATGAAAACGTACGAATTTCAATTACCAAAAGGAAAACACGATGTTGTTATTTCTGGTTTAGGATTTATAACTGTAAGTTCTAAAGGTGCAAAAATTCGTGTGAAAGTAGCTCCACAAGTCTCAGTATTTGTGAGAGAAGCATTAATTTAGAAAGGAATGAGAAAATGTTAACAGGTAAACAAAAAAGATATTTAAGAGGACAAGCTCATCATTTAAATGCTATTTTTCAAGTTGGTAAAGATGGTGTGAGTCACAATCAAGTAAAAGGAATAAGTGAGGCTTTGGATGCACAAGAATTGATTAAAGTAAAATTATTAGATACATGTCCTGATGATGTTCGTACAGTTGCCTTAGAATTAAGTGTTCAAACAAAATCAGAAGTTATTCAAATTCTAGGACATACAATTATTTTATATCGTAAAAGTGATCAAAATCTTTATAAATTACCATGAAAATAGGGTTATTTGGTGGGAGTTTTGATCCCATTCATAAAGGACATGTAGAAATAGCTAAATTAGCATTAAAGCAATTAGGATTAGATGAAATTCAATTCATACCAACGCGTAATAATCCATGGAAAGATAGCACAGGAGCAAGTGTTGATGATCGTATACATATGATGAATCTTGTTTTGACTGAAGAAAAAAATATTTCTATTAATACAATTGAAATTGATATGTATAACAAAGATAAGAATTTTACAATTGATACTTTAACAGAACTTATTAAGAAAAACCCAGATATTGAATATTATTATATTATGGGTATGGATCAAGCAATGCTATTTCATAAATGGAAGAATGCTAAAGAAATTAGTGATATTGTTCAATTAGTTGCTTTTCAAAGAAGTGGATATGAAGTTAATGGTGAAAATATTAAAAAATATAATTTTATCTTATTAGATAATACACCAATTCATGCATCTAGTAGTGAAGCAAGAGAAGGGTGTATTAAGATGTTGAATCAAAGTGTTATCCATTATATTTTTTCTAAAGGATTATACTTAGATACAATGATAAAGCCTTATATGAAAGAAAAAAGATGGAAACATACATGTAGTGTAGCTCAACTTGCGAGCGAAATAGCAAGTGCAAATGGCTTAAATGAAAAACAAGCTTATATTGCAGGAATGTTACATGATGTTGCTAAGGAAATGGAAGAATCTAAAGCACGAGAAATTATGTTAAATAAGTTCCCACAATATATAGATAAACCAATAGCTATTTGGCATCAATGGATTTCGGCGTATATGGCTAAAAATCTATTTTACGTTGATGATGAAGTCATATTAAAAGCAATAGCAGATCACACAACTGCAAGTATAACAATTTCCCAAGTTGGAAAATGTCTTTATGTTGCAGATAAGTTAGATCCATTGAGAGGATATGATTCATCAAAACAAATAGAACTATGTAAAAAGGATATCAACGAAGGTTTTAGACAAGAGCTTATTCATTTTTATGAATTTTCTAAAGAAAAAAACAGAGATATAGACAATTGCTTTTATGAAATATACAATCACTTTATCGTGAAAGGAGAAAAAGATGACAAAATTAGAATGCGTAGTCAAAGCGATGGATGATAAATTAGCAGATTCTATCGTTGCGATTGATATGAGAGATGCAAGTCCTATTTTTGATACATTTGTACTTTGTACAGCAAGTAATGAAAGATTAATGCAAGCAATTAAGGAAAATATTAAAGAAGAATGTGCTAAAAATGGATATGATGTGAAAAGTGTTGAAGGTTTAAGAGATTCTAAATGGTTATTAATTGATTTAGGAGATATCGTTTGCCATATTTTTGCAGCTGAAGAACGCGAAAGTTATAACTTAGAAAAATTATGGGGAGATATGCCTCGTATTAACGTTGAAGGAATGCTAGCAAAATGAGTTATGAAAATTTTGCATATTATTATGACAGTTTAATGGAACAATCATTTTATGATGATTATTACAACTTTATTAATGAACATGCGTCGTTTGATGAAGTGTTAGAATTGGGTTGTGGAACTGGAGAAATTGCTATTCGTTTAGCAAAAGACGACAAACTTGTAACTGCAACTGATTTGTCATCAGATATGTTAGAAGTCACAAAACAAAAAGCAATGTATGAAGATGTCACTTTGTTTTTGCAAAAAGTAGATATGTCTGATTTTTCAACATCTCATCAAGTTGATTTGGTATT
>CALDMQ010000242.1 GCA_937917505.1 uncultured Erysipelotrichaceae bacterium
ACTCTTTTCAGTATAAGAAACAATTTTTGGATTAACTAGAGCATAATCATCAGCTTTTTTTATATTTCCTTGATCATCATAAGTTAAGACATGAATTGCTGTCATACGTTTAGGAATGCCAAGTTGAATAGCAGCAATCCCAACAGCTGGTCTTAAATGGTATTTTTGTGACATTTTTTCATCTTGAGAATTCACTAAGAATTCATGCATATCTAATAGTAATTGTTCATCTTCTTTAGATAGAGGAAGATCAACTGGTTTAGAAATCTCACGAATACGTTTATCATGATCATCAATAATATCTTTCATCAATATCATTACATTCACCTCGCGATAGTAATCATATCATAAAAAGAAAAAATATGCTAGAAAACTAGCATATTTTCATTAACAGATTTTTGTACAACCGCAGATAATTAATAATAAGAAGACAACAAGGACAATAGCGAACCAAGTGCAACCACTACCATATCCAAATCCTCCGCCCATGTTTGTCATACCTTGACAACAACCACAACCGAATGGATTATATGGAAAAGTTCCCATATAATTGTTGCAACCACAACCTCCATAATTATAACAAGAGTTCATCATTTTCCCTCCTTTCACTTTAATATATTCTTAGATACAAAAATTGCTAGTGTTTCTACCCAATTCTTATTTCAATTTTTTTACAAATCATGTATAATGTGTAAACAAAGGAGTGAGGAATATGTACGATTATCCATTAGATTTTAGTTGGTCTACTGAAGAAATTATTGATGTTATGGCATTTTATAATGCTGTAGAAAAAGCATATGAAGAAGGTATTTCTAAAGAAGAATTTATGAATGTTTATCGCCGTTTTACACAAATTGTTGATTCTAAAAGTTTACAAAAACAATTAGATAAATCATTTGAAAACGTTTCAGGTTATTCAATTTATCGTGTGTTTCAAAAAACAAAAGATAAAGATTGGATTGACATGAATGATTGATTTAATAAGGAAAATTTTTAATCGTAAAGGTGTCGACAATGCGATTTATTTATGTGTTTTTATATTAACAATCTTTGGAATTGTTATGATTGGAAGTGCAGCTGTTGGACAAACAGCAACTAAAGGACCAACATTTGCTACAATAACGATGTTAAAACAAGCTTTTTTTGTTGCGATAGGATATGGTCTAATGTTTTTCTTTGCCAGATTCTTTAAAAAGAAATGGATTACATATTCTTCATCGTGGGTTTTATATGCAATTTGTATTCCTTTTTTGTTAGTGTGTTTACTTTGGAGTGATACAAAAGGTGCCCATGCTTGGATTAAAATTGCTGGTTTAACTATTCAGCCCTCAGAGTTTGTCAAAATATTAATGATTTTATTTTTATCGTTTCATTTTGGTCAACTTGAAGAAATGTGTATAATTCCTCGTAATATATCTAAAAAACAAAAAGAAGAACTTCAATTAAGAAAAGCACGGTTTTGTATTGGAAGACCTATAGTGCTTTCAGGTGTTATTTTTTTGATTATTGGTTTTTTGCAAAAGGACTTAGGAAGTGCTTTGATTTTTGCGTTTATTTGTATGATAATGTTTTTTGTATCTCCTCGTCCTTATTATAATAAGTATAAGAAATTATTTTTGATATTACTTGGAATTGGTTTTGTTCTTGTGGTTTTTGGAGCAGTCTTTATTTTAAAAGATTACCAATTAGGTCGTATTTATACGTGGTTAGATCCTTTAAGTGATCCTATGGAAGGTGGATGGCAATTGGTTAATGGTTTAATTGCTTATTCTTATGGTGGATTATTTGGTAAGGGGTTTGGTTCATCTATTCAAAAATATGGATATATACCAGAATCACATAATGACTTTATTACTGCAATTATTTATGAAGAATTAGGATTATTAGGTTTCTTTTTATTCCTTATTCCTTATTGTTATATTATTTATAAAATGTTTACATATGGAAATAAGGTTAAAGATACAAAGAGTAAATTAATTTTATATGGAATAGGGGCTTATTTCTTTGCTCATTTATTGGTCAATGTTGGAGGGGTTACAGGATTTATTCCAATGACAGGTGTTCCGTTATTGTTGGTATCATCAGGTGGATCTTCGACTTGGGCAGCAATGATAGCAATTGGCATCGCACAATCAATTATTGGAAAATATAATCGTGATCGATTGAAAGAACAAATTTAAAATTTTGACATATTCTAATATAGGTGAGAATATGGAAATAGAAAATTTTAAGGCATTTGTAAGGACAATTCCTTCAATTAAAGATGATGTTGTGAGTGGGAGATATACTTGGCAACAGCTTTATGAATTTTATGTTTTATATGGTGAAGATGACAAGATGTGGGAACCCTATAAAAAATCAAATGTTGATTTATCAGGACTCATTGATGTGATAAAAAATGTTGATTTAGATGCTTTATCAAAAAGTTTTGAAGGTATTCAAAAAGTATTGGATTTGGTGAGTGGTTTTGTTGTAAAAGATGAACCAAAGAACCAAACAAGAGCGTGGTACGATGATTGATGAAAATATGAAAATGTATGTGAGAATGCATCCCAAATGGTATTTGATATTATCACGTTATCCCGGTGAGTACAAAACTTTGGTTGAACAATATAAAGTAGAAAACAAATTAACTTTTGCGGATCGTATTGAAAAAGTAGGAACACTTTTACAAATGGTTGAAATGTTAATGTAGGAGAGAATATGTATACACTTATAGATGACTTGGTTGAAGCAATATGTAAAGATGAAATTTATATCACATATAGAAATAATGCGAAGTACTTAGAACAAGGTGAAATTAAACGACTCTTGTTACAGCAACAAATATTGCAAGAAGACTATATGCGTTTAAGAGATTTAGAAAAATATGTTTCTATTGATGAAACAAAAAACCAATTAAAAGATATTAAGCAACAAGTTGCATCACATCCAGTGATTCAAGCCTATTATCAAAGTTATTATGAATTGAATGAATTATTAGAAGAAGTGACATATATTGTATTCAATGATATTACACAAGAGTTAGAATTAACGAAATGGAAGTGAAAAGATGCGTGTTATAGCAGGTGAATTTAAAAGTCGTCAATTAAAAACAGTGAATTCGTCATTGACTAGACCAACGACCGATAAAAATAAAGAGAATTTATTTAATATCATAGGACCTTATTTTGATGGTGGGATTTGTCTTGATTTATTTGCTGGTAGTGGTGGACTTGGAATTGAAGCATTGAGTAGGGGGATGGATGAACTTTATAGTGTTGATAAACAACTCAAAGCTTTTTTAACAATTCAAGAAAATTGTCGTTTATTAAAGATTGAGAATCGTGTTCATTTGTATAAAATGGATGCTATGAAAGCTTTAGAAAAGTTTTCTCAAAATCATGTATGTTTTGATTTGGTTTTATTAGATCCTCCTTATGGATTAAAGAAACACACAAAGATATTAGATTATTTGTTATCAAATGGTATGTTAAATGATGGGTGTATCATTGTGATTGAGGATTTAAATGAAGAAGTGATTGATGTTCAAAGTCCTTTTGTTTTAAAGAAACAACAATCCTATGGAATTACAACATTACAAATTTTAAAGTATGAGGGGTAAAGTATGGAAAAACGTATTGCGGTTTATGCAGGAACATTTGATCCAGTCACAAATGGGCATCTTGATATTATAGAAAGATCAGCACGTATGTATGATCAAGTTTATGTGACGATTTTTACAAATCCAAATAAGAAAACACTATTATCATTAGAAGAAAGATTATCTACCCAACATATAGATAATGTGGTTGTTGATGCGAGCAATGAACTTGCTGTAGCTTATGCAAAAAAAGTAGGCGCAAAGGTATTGGTGCGTGGACTTCGTGCAACGATGGATTTCGAATATGAATATCAACTTGCATTAGCAAATCAATATTTAGATGATGATATTGAAACAGTCTTTTTAATGACAAAACCAACATATTCTTACATTTCTTCTTCAAGTGTTAAGGAAATGGCATCACATCATCATAGTGTTGAAGGATTGGTTCCTGAAGTTGTTGAAGAAGCATTAAAAAGAAAAAATAAATGACAATCATGAATTGTCAAAATACCTTGACAATGGTATGATAATACCAGTGAAGGTATATTCACATAAAGAAATCAAGCATATACCTTGCGTATATGCTTTTTATGAGGAGGAAATCATGAGCATTGTTAATTTAAATGATTTAAGTTTAGAAGAAATCAATGGTTTATTAGAAGAAGCGATTGCTTTTAAACAAGGGAAAAAAGTTGATTATCATCAAGAAAAAGTGATTGCAAACTTATTTTTTGAACCATCAACGAGAACACATTATAGTTTTGATATGGCAGCAGGAAATTTAGGATGTCGTACACAAAACTTTGAAGCATCCAATTCAAGTTTAACAAAGGGAGAAACTCTCTATGATACTTGTAAATTATTTGAAAGTATTGGGTGTAGTGCACTTGTCATTCGTCATAATCAAGATGATTACTATAAACAATTAGAAGGACTTAACATTCCTATTTTAAATGCAGGTGATGGGAAAGGAAATCATCCATCACAATCATTATTAGATTTAATGACAATCAAAGAAGAATTTGGACATTTTGAAGGTCTTAAGATTGTCATTGTTGGAGATGTGAAACATTCAAGAGTTGCACATTCTAATTATGATATTATGCAAAGACTAGGTATGGAAGTTTATACATCAGGACCTTTAGAATATAAAGAAGAAGGATATAACTATATTGATTTTGATGAAATTATTGAAGAAGCAGATATTGTAATGTTACTTCGTGTCCAACATGAAAGACATCAAGCAGGAGAAGCATTCTCTAAAGAAAAATATCATCAAAACTATGGATTGAACCAAGCACGTTATCAAAAAATGAAAGATCATGCAATTATTATGCATCCAGCTCCAGTGAATAGAGATGTTGAGATTGCAGATGAACTTGTAGAAAGTGATAAGAGTCGCATTTTTACACAAATGGCAAATGGTGTTTATGTAAGAATGGCAATGATTCATAAGGTGTTAGAAGATGAATAGTTATATTTTAAAAAATGCTCATTTATATAGAAATGGTCAATTTGAAGATACAGATTTATTAGTTATAGATGGTTATATTCAACGTATTGCTTGTCATATCCATGAAGATTATCCAATTATTGATTTAAAAGGACAATTGGTATCTCATAACTTTATTGATATTCATACGCATTTAAGAGAGCCAGGATATGAACATAAAGAAACCATTGCAACGGGAACTTTATCAGCGTTATATGGTGGTTATGGAACAATTGTAGCTATGGCAAATACACTACCATGTATGGATTCTATAGATATTATTGAAGATTTTCAAAAACGTGTTGATCAAGATGCTTATGTTAATACATATACATATAGTGCGATAACAAAAGACTTAAAAGGGAATGAACTCGTAGATATGGAAAGTAATCTACAAAGTGATATTGTATTGGGGTTTTCTGATGATGGAAAAGGTGTTCAAAGTGATGCAATGATGGCTTCGGCTATGAAACAAGCTTCAGAGTTAGATTCTGTTATTGTTGCTCATTGTGAAGATGAAAGTGAACTTCATGGTGGTTGTGTTCATGATGGCAAATACGCAAAGCAACATAATTTAATCGGAATCAATAGTGATTCGGAATTTAAACAAGTCGCAAGAGATTTAGAACTTGTTAGACAATATCATAACCGTTATCATGTGTGTCATATTTCTACAAAAGAAACTGTTAAATTGTTAAGACAGGCGAGTCAAGAAGATTTATGTGTATCAGGTGAAGTATCACCTCATCATCTTATTTTAACAGAAGATAATATTCAAGACTGTCATCCAAATTACAAGATGAATCCACCATTACGTTCTAAAGAAGATCATCAAGCTTTAGTTCAAGGATTAAATGATGGTACGATTCGTGTAATTGCGACAGATCATGCTCCTCATGCACGAGATGAAAAAAATCAACCTATTCAAAATGCACCATTTGGAATTATTGGTATCCAACATGCGTTTCCATTGTTATATACATATTTAGTAAAAAAAGATATTGTTTCTTTAAATACAATTTTAGATGCTTTAACTGTAGGACCTGCTCAAGTGTTACATCTCAATTGTGAAGTTGAAGAAGGAAGTTTAGCGAATTTATGTGTCTTTGATTTGAATCAAGAATTTGAAATCAAGGAAGAAGATATTCGTTCAAAATCAATCAACACCCCATTTTTAGGCGTAAAATGTTATGGACGGATTTATGCGAATATTATTAATGGTGAATATCAAAAATTGGAGGATTAATTATGGCAAATTATCAAGGAATCATGACAATTGTTTCAAAAAAAGAATTAACAAAAGATGTCTATGAAATGCTATTAGAAGGAAATGCTGCTTCTTATATCGGTGCACCTGGACAATTTATTAATATTAAAATTAATGATTCATTACAACCTTATTTAAGAAGACCTATGAGTATTTGTGATTATGATGAGACACACATTAAAATGATTTTTAAAGTTGTTGGTGAAGGTACAAAATTATTATCACAAAAAGAAGTCGGAGATGAGTTAGATTGTTTGACTGGGCTTGGAAATGGATTTATTGATTTAGATGCGAAAAAAGCAGTTGTGATTGGTGGAGGATTAGGAGTTCCACCAATGTATAGACTAGCTAAGGATTTAAAAGATAAAGGTGTGGAAGTTCAGGCTGTTCTTGGATTTGGAAGTCAAAAAGATATTTTCTATAAAGAAGAATTTGAAGCAATTTGTCCAACTTATATTGCGACAATGGATGGAAGTGCTGGTACACATGGAACTGTTATTGATGCTTTAAAAGAAAATCATATTGAATTTGATAAATATTATACATGTGGACCTGAACCAATGTTAGATGCTTTGGTATTAGCTTATCCTGATAATGGATATTTATCATTTGAAGCACGTATGGGTTGTGGATTTGGTGCGTGTATGGGATGTTCATGTAAAGTGAAAACAAAACCGTATAAACGTATTTGTGTTGAAGGACCAGTTTTAGAATCAAGTGAGGTGATTGTTAATGGCTAATTTAAGAGTCAAGTTACCAGGTTTAGATATGAAAAATCCTGTTATTCCGGCAAGTGGAACTTTTGGATTTGGATATGAATTTGCGAAATTTTACGATATTAATAAATTAGGGTCAATGATGTTAAAAGGAACAACATTAGAACCAAGATATGGGAATCCATTACCAAGAATTGCTGAAGGACCTAGTGGTATGCTAAATGCTATTGGCTTACAAAATCCAGGTGTAGATGCTGTTATGAATGAAGAATTAGAAAAATTAAGACCGTTATATACTGATAAAGTTATTGCAAATATCGGAGGTAGTGCTTTAGAAGATTATGTTGAGACGGCTAAACGTATTTCTACTCATGATATGGTTGGAGCACTAGAGTTAAATATTTCTTGTCCAAATGTTCATGCAGGTGGAATTCAATTTGGAACAAATCCAGATATGGCGGCTGAAGTGACAAGAGCTGTGAAAGCTGTGAGTCAAAAACCAGTTTATGTGAAATTGTCTCCTAATGTGACTGATATTGTGGCTATGGCAAAGGCTGTAGAAGCTGCAGGCGCAGATGGAATTACAATGATTAATACTTTAATTGGTATGCGTTTTGACTTAAAATCTGGAAAACCAATTATTGCTAATAAAACTGGAGGATATAGTGGACCTGCTATTTTCCCAGTCGCATTAAGAATGGTTTATCAAGTTTCTCAAGCTGTCAATATTCCTGTTATCGGTATGGGTGGTATTGCAACAGGTAGGGATGCTATTGAAATGATGATTGCGGGAGCAAGTGCTGTTGCTGTCGGTTGTCAAAATTTAGTTGATCCATATGCTTGTCCTAAGATTATCGATGAAATGAATGAAATCTTAGATGAAATGGGTATTGATGATATCAATGATATCATTGGAAAATCACATCAATATTAAAAAGGCAAAACTAATTTGCCTTTTTATCATTTTATATCAGTTTGTATAATTTTATAGATTATGATGAAGATGATGATATAAAGCACCTAATAAATTCGCATCATTATAATGTTTACAATGAGTAATTAGAGGTTGATGATTATCTTCTTGGTATTTTTTTCTTAAAATATCGAATTCTTCTTGAATACTAGAGAGTAATAGAGGTTGTTCACTTATACCACCACCAATACAAACAACATCTAAATCTAAAATATAATCTAAGTTATAAATCATAAAAGCAATTTGTCTACAATATATCTTTAAATGTTGGAGAGCAGAAGGATGGTTTTGTAGTTCTTGAAAAACAGTTATTCCATCTTCTTTACATTGCATGATTTCACTTAATTTTTTAATAAGTGTATTAGCATTATTATGACGACCAAAATTTGTCATAGTTTCATATTGTTGATCTAAAGGCATTAAAAGACTACCGATTTCTCCAGCTTTATGTTTAGGACCGTTAATAATATGACCATCTATAATGATTGTCCCACCTATACCACTTCCTAAAACAATAAATAATCCATTTTGTATGTTTTGTAAATGACCTTTCCACATTTCACCTAATGTTGCACATTTTGCATCATTTTCTAATGATACAGGTAAATCAAATAAAGCTTCTAATTCATCTTTTACCTGTGTTTTTTTAAGAAATGGTAATAAAGAAATAGCGTGGATTGTTCCTGTAAAACTATCTATTAAACCAGGCATACTTAAGGCGACGCCTTTTAAATTTGTTGTTTTAAGTTGAAGTAAAGATTGGTAGAATTCTTTTTTATTAGTACATACTGTTGTTATTTTCCCATGTTCACATTGAAATCCTTCTTTATTAAAATAACCATATTTTGTATAGGTTGCACCTACATCAATAACGAGATACATTTTCATCACTCCTTTTTTTATTATCTCAAAATTCGATATTATCTTCAATAGAAAATATGTTTATGATATAATAGGCATTCAGGAGGGTGATGATACATAATGAATTTAGATGAATTATTAAATCCAAGACAAAAAGAAGCAGCGACTTACCTGGATTCACATTTACGTATTATTGCAGGTGCAGGTAGTGGGAAAACACGTGTTTTAACATATCGTATTGCATATTTGATTGAAGAAGTGGGTATAGAACCAAGACATATTTTAGCCATTACTTTTACAAATAAGGCAGCTAATGAAATGAAAGAAAGAGTTATTCATTTATTAGGTGATTATGCTTCAGGAGCATTACTTTGCACAATCCATTCATTATGTGTTCGTATATTAAGACAGAATATTCGTGTTTTAGGTTATCCCAATCATTTTATAATTATGGATGAAGAAGATCAAAAATCATTGTTAAAGAAGATATTTAAGGACAAACAAATTGATCCAAAATCAATTAGTGTTAAAAGTTGTATCAACTTTATTTCATCATGTAAAATGGCAAGAGTGACACCAGAAAGAGCAATGAAAATGGCAGGAGATTTTCTAGGTGAACAAAAGAAAGCTTCAGCTTATCAAGAATATGAAAAATATAAA
>CALDMQ010000243.1 GCA_937917505.1 uncultured Erysipelotrichaceae bacterium
GTCGTTCTTTTGATAGATTTGAGCCAATAGATCTAAAAACACATGAACAATATTTATTTTTAAAACAAAAAGCTTTTGAATATATAGAAAGGAAGATAAAAGATGAATCATAAAAAAACAAGAAAAATGGTTTTTATAGCCTTGTTAAGTGCTATTGCGGTTGTATTGCATAGTGTTGAAACAATGTTACAGTTACCACTTCCTTTAGGAATGAAATTAGGACTAGCGAATATTATTTCTTTAGTTGCTATTGAACTTTATGGAGTTAAAGAAATGTTTATTGTCAATATTTTTAGAGTTATTATTTCAGGGTTGTTAACAGGGACAATAGGACAAATGCCTTTCTTTATTAGTTGTGGTGGGGTGTTTTTAAGTAGTTTAGCTTTGGCTTGTATAAAGAAGTTGACAGATTTACCAATGGTTTCAACTTCTATTGTGGCTGCTGTTTTCCATAATATCGGACAAGTTCTTGTTGTATCGTTTATTTATGATCAAATAGCCATCATGTCATATGTCTTTATCTTAATGGCTTCTTCTATTCCAACAGGTATTTTAACTGGAATGACAGCTATTCAAATATTAAAAAGAATCGATAAAAAACAGTTTCAAAAATAAAACAACCTGATTATTCAATCAAGTTGTTTTTATTTTTGAATACGTTCTTTAAGTATGAGAAAGAATAAAATGAGACCTATTCCTATAAGGAGATGTCCAATTCCGGAAATACCAGAAAGAGAAGCATCAAGACCACGTGTTAAATTCATTTCAGTAACTTGAGTGATTCCTCTTATAAAAAGCATAAGAGATGTTAAACAAACTCCTAAATTATAAAAAATCATAAAAGATTTGTATTTTTTTGATTCATGGATTTGAAAATGAGATATCAATAATGTCACTATAAGCATCATGATCATACCAAGTAAGAAAAGATGTGTATGAACAAGTGATAAGGTTGTAGAGCCTTTGAAGTCCATAAATTTAGTGAATTCACGATAAAATACGCCACCTAACATTGCAAATATTGCATATGTAAATGATAAATTGATTGTTTTTTTCATAAAATTCTCCTTTGATAACGTCTTTATTATAAAAGGGTTTTGTATAAAATACAAAGCATTTGCATAGTATTTTTGTTTTCAAATACTGTATTTCATGACGAAGGGAAGATTTATTGATATAATGGGAGAAGGAGGATATTATTATGGAAAAGTTTATTTTATCAATTGATCAAGGAACAACAAGTACAAGAGCAATTTTGTTTGATAAGAAAGGTCAATTACGTTATGTGGCTCAAAGAGAGTTTACACAATATTTTCCTCATTCTGGTTGGGTAGAACATGATGCTAAGGAAATATGGCAATCTGTTATAGAAGTCGTTCAATCTTTATTTATTGAAAATAATATACAACCAACTCAAATTCAAGGAATTGGTATTACAAATCAAAGAGAAACAACTGTTGTATGGAATAAAAAAACAGGGGAACCTATTTATCATGCAATCGTATGGCAATCAAGACAATCACAGGAAATCTGTGATGATTTGATTGAGAAGGGATATAGTGAGTTTATTCAAGAGAAAACAGGGTTATTGATTAATCCTTATTTTAGTGCAAGTAAAATCAGATGGTTATTAGATCATGTTCAAGTGGAGAATGTAGAAGATTTATTATTTGGAACAATTGATACATGGCTTGTATGGAAAATGACAGGTGGAAAAGTACATGTGACAGATTATACAAATGCTTCAAGAACATTACTTTATAATATTCATGAGTTGAAATGGGATAATGAATTATTAGATTTGTTTCATATTCCTGCATCTATGTTACCAGAAGTCAAAGATTCATCTTGTATTTATGGTTATAGTGATGAAACATTATTAACAGGATTACATTTTAAAGCACCAATTAGTGGAATTGCAGGCGACCAACAATCATCTTTGTTTGGACAAACGTGTTTTAATATTGGTGATGTGAAAAATACATATGGAACAGGATGTTTTATGTTAATGAATACAGGTGATAAACCAATTACTTCTAAGCAAGGACTTTTAACAACTATTGCATGGGGAATAGATGGAAAGGTGACTTATGCTTTAGAAGGGTCTGTTTTCATTGGTGGTAGTGTGATGCAATGGTTAAGAGATGGATTAAAATTATTCGATCATGTCTCTGTGAGTGAATCTATGGCAACGTCATTAAAGGATAATGAAGGTGTTTATCTTGTTCCAGCATTTGTTGGATTAGGGACACCTTATTGGGATAATGATGTAAGAGGGACAATGTTTGGGCTTACTCGTGGAACAAAGAAGGAACATATTGTCCGTGCAGCATTAGAATCTATTGCTTATCAAAGTAAAGATGTGATTGAGACAATGAAAGGAGAATCTCATGTTCAATTAGATCATTTATTTGTGGATGGTGGTGCTACTGGAAATCAATTCCTAATGCAATTTCAAAGTGATATTTTAAAAACTGATATTATGATTCCAAAAGTTAAAGAAACAACAGCCTTAGGTGCAGCTTATTTAGCAGGTTTAGCTGTTGGTTTTTGGAAAGATAAAGAAAGTATTAAATCTTTACATTCTATAGATAAAACTTATTATCCGATGATGAGTCAAGAAGATAGAAATAACAATTATCAAGGTTGGTTAAAAGCTGTAAAAGCAACAAGGGTGTTTAAATAACACCCGTTTTTTTATTTGATGATTGCTTTCTAGTATATTATAGGTTCAGATGAGTTGTATTTTTGTAACCGAATTCAATTTATTAAATTTTATTTCAAAATAATGAAATGGCTTTAGTTTAAGTTATCTCAAAATTTACAATAAGTGAATTAACAAGCAAAAGTAGTTAATGAAAGGTAGTTTTGATAAAGTATGTTGAAAATTCTACTTATTTCATTATAATAAACTTATCGAAAGAAGGGGAATTTATGGGAATTGTTGTTATTGGAGCTATTTTTGTGGATATTAAAGGTTTTCCACATACAAATTATATACCGGATGGAAGAAATTCAGGTTCTATTAAATACATACATGGTGGTGTAAGTAGAAATGTTGCGGAAGATATTGCCAATATTGAATTAAGACCAACATTTGTATCTATTGTTGATGATAGTGCATTGGGTGAAGATGTTGTAAGAAAATTAAAGCGTCATAAAGTGAATACAGATTATATTCAAACAATACCTGAAGGTATGGGAACTTGGTTAGCTGTTTTTGATGAAAAAGGAGATCTAGCTGGTTCTATTTCTCAAAGACCAAATCTTTTACCTATCTTAGATTTATTAGAAGAAAAAGGTGAAGAGATTTTTAAAGATTGTGATGCGATTGTTTTAGAAGCTGATATTGATACAG
Source organism: uncultured Erysipelotrichaceae bacterium (assembly GCA_937917505.1). Taxonomy (GTDB): domain Bacteria; phylum Bacillota_I; class Bacilli_A; order Erysipelotrichales; family Coprobacillaceae; genus CALDMQ01. The sequence continues at coordinate 3,359 of CALDMQ010000243.1, forward strand.
TGATTGTAAAAAAAGTCTTTGGATATGCAAAGAAATATAATAAGAAAATCTTTGGTGTTATTTCAAATATGGCAATTGCGGTAGAAAGACGTGATTTCTTAAAAGAATTTGATTGCTTAGTATGTAATGAAATTGAAGCAGGACAATTCTTTGCAGAAAATTATTCAAAAACAAGTGCTAAAGAATTAGCCAAGATTATCCAACAAAAGGTTATTGCAGGACAAATGAAGTCTATGGTCGTGACTATGGGTGGTAAAGGAAGCGTATATGCAGATGCAAATGGGAATTCAGGTTTCTGTCCAGCGAAAAAAGTTCATGTTAAAGATACAACAGGGGCAGGAGATGCTTTTTTTGCAGGATTGGTTGTTGGTTTAACATATGGAAAATCATTAGAAGAAGCAACAGCTATTGGTACACAATTAGCAGCAAGTGTTGTGACATCTTCAGAAAATGTATGTCCACGTTTCTTACCTAGAGAATTTGGTATTGATAGAGATGTTGATTAAGGTTTGTATTAAATACAAGCCTTTTTACGTTTATATCGATAATAATAAGCAAAAATGCTAAAAATTTTCGGCACATTGTTAACTTTTGTAAATCAAGAAAGCGTTTTGAGTGTAGAGAAAATAATGTATAAAAAGTCTTTTGAGGTTGTTTTAAAAATGATATGATAAAAGTATAAAATGATTCTTTGATAATCTTAAGGAGATGGGAGTTATGAGTAAAAAACTATTTTGTATTATTGGACCTTCTGGTTCAGGGAAATCCACATATGTACAATATGCAAAACAACAATTAAATTATGGAGAAATTATTTCTACCACAACACGTCCACCACGTGTGAATGAAGTTGATGGTAAAGATTATCACTTTGTAACAAGACAAGAGTTTGAACATATTCAAATGATAGAAATTGATGAATACTCAGGAAATCTTTATGGAACAGCTAAGAAGGATTTAGATAATGCTTATATACAAAGTGACTATGCATTTATGGTCGTTACTTATGAGGGTGCACAAAGTTTTAAAAAACTATTCAAAGAATTAGATTTAGATATTGGAGTTGTAACTATCTTTGTGCATACACCTATTGAAGAATTAAAAAAGCGTATGATAAAACGTGGTGATGATATGGATAAAGTCAAAGAACGTATTGATAATATTAAGAAAAGAAATGAATATGGGAATATGGAAAAAGTGGATTATGTATTTGATGCTAATATTCATCTTTCTGTAGAAGAAGTGTGTCAAGCCTTTGTGAGTTTAATAAAATCTATTGAAAAATAGGCTTTTTTAGTTGTAGAAGAGAGAATATCGTATACAAAAAGTGGTATGTCTGAAAACATACCATATGATATCTTATGATAATTTCTTTTGAACAATACTTATAAGTTCATCAGCGTTGTATTGTTGATTACGAGGGTTATCTATATGGAAATCACGTTCCCATTGTTTAATGTGATAATCTATATATTTTGAAAGTTCATAAATATCTTCTTTTTGTTTAAATAAAGAAATTAAATGAATAGGATCATTGATAGTGATATTTTGACTTTGAATAACTTCAAATATAGAACATATATCTTTAAGACTGTTTTTATTAAGATAAGTGCTTTCATAGTATAATGTTTGATCATTTGTTTGAATATTCATATCAATATGATAATGATATGATAAACCAATACGATTACTGAATGATGCAAAGAATCCTCCTGTCAACATACCAAAAGATTGTTGATTATAAGTTCTTGAACATAGAGAAAGAGTTATAGATTTCACATCATCCATTGAAATAGTACCATGAGATCCAATGATTTCTTCTTTTGAAAATAAGAGAGGATTTTGATGAGATGTTGTTTGATAAGCAAAATAACATTGTGTTCTATAGTTTGAATTTTGAATGGTTTTGAGTTGATTATTTAAAAGTTCTAGTTGAGATTTTAAGTTGTCTATTTTATCTTGGAGAAGTATTTTTTGGCTTTGCAAACATTCTTCAATAGTGATTTCGTTTGAAAATAATAGTTTGATTTGAGAAATAGAAATCCCCATTTTACGATATTCTTGGATAAGTAAAACTGTTTCTAAATCTTTTTGATTATAATTGCGATATCCATTATCTTCTTTGTTTGGGTGTAGTAATCCTTCGTTTTCATAGAAACGTAAAGTTTCTCTAGTGAGTGTTGATTTCTTAGAAAATTCATTTGTTTTCATACTTCATTCCTTCTTTCTATAATCATCATAAACTATGTACTTACTACCGAGTCAAGAAAAATATAAAAAGATAATCACATTTGACCATCTTGATGTTTAAATGGCAATAGTTCCCAAGTGAGGAGCAAGCAAGTACGCTAAAGCAACCCTTGTTCCTAAAGAAATAACTGTTAAAATAACAGAAATACTAGGTTTTCCAACACCACGATAATAACCATAGAGTAAAAATAAACATCCGATTCCTAAATAACACATTCCCTCTATTCTTAAATATTGTATACCTTGTTCAATAACTTGAAATTCACTAGGATCAATAAAAATATACATTAATTCCTTTGCAAAGACATATACTCCAAAAGAAATGAATAAACAAAAGATTGTAGAAATAATTATTGCGGATTTTAAACCTTTTTGAATACGATCTTGTTGGTTTGCTCCTTTATTTTGAGCAATAAATGTTGAAAAAGCATTACCAAAGTCTTGAACTGGCATATAAGCAAAAGAATCTATTTTTACAGCTGCTGCAAAGGCAGACATTGTAATGACTCCGAAACTATTGACTAATCCTTGTATCATTAAGATACCAAAGTTCATGACAGATTGTTGAATACAAGTGAGTAATGAATAATCTTTGATTTTCTTAAAAATATCTCTATCAAAATAAATATCATTACGAGAAGGAAGTATATCTTTTTGCGTAAAGAAAGTATAAAACATAATTCCAAATCCACTGACTGCTTGAGCAATGATTGTTGCAAGGGCTGCACCATCAACGCCCATATTTAATGATAATATAAAATAAATATCTAAAATAATATTGATGATGGTAGAGATAGCAAGAAAGAGAAGGGGGATTTTTGAATTTCCAATAGCTCTTAAAAGAGAAGCAAAATAATTATACAGAAATGTAAAAAAGAAACCTATAAAAATAATCCATAAGTATTGATATGTTTGATTATATATATCATGAGGAATATTCATAAAAGTTAAGATAGGATCAATACATAGAAGGCATAATATTTCAATAATAAGACTCAACAATGCAATAGCAACAAAAGAAATCACAAAAGAGTTCTTCATTTGTGGTATTTTCTTAGCACCATAAAGCATAGAAAAAAGAATACCGCTTCCCATACATAATCCTAAGATAACTGATGTTAAAAATGTCATTAATGTAAAAGAAGAACCTATAGCTGCTAAAGCTTCAGATCCAATATAATGTCCAACAATAAATGTATCTGTAATATTATAAAATTGTTGCAATAAGTTACCAAGTATCATTGGTAAAGAAAAGAGTATCAATGATTTGGTTACTGATCCTTTTAATAATTGTGTATTCATATTTTCACCTCATTAAATTATATAATAGACAATCTTATAAATATGGTCAATCTTTAAAAAGAAGATGTATTCATTATTTGCAAATTTTGAAAATAGAAATGTTTGTTTGTATCTTTGTCTATAATGAGTTTAGGTGTATAATAAAAAGGAAATGGAGGAATTAAGAAATGGGTTTTAGAGAAGATTTTTTATGGGGTGGAGCGATTGCTGCCCATCAAGCTGAAGGAGCTTGGGATGTAGGCGGAAAAGGTGTGAGTGCTGCTGATGTCATGACTGCTGGTAATAACGTCACAAAAGAACCTAGACGTATTACTGATGGTGTGATTGAAGGTGAGGATTATCCTAACCATGTAGGTATTGATTTCTATCATCATTATAAAGAAGATTTGGCTTTAATGAAAGAAATGGGGTTTAAAGCATTTAGAACATCTATTGCTTGGACAAGAATTTATCCAAATGGTGATGATGCAACTCCTAATGAAGAAGGATTAAAATTCTATGATGAAATGTTTGATGAAATGCATAGATTAGGTATTGAACCTGTGATTACTTTATCCCACTTTGAAATGCCTTATCATCTAGCAACTGAATATAATGGTTTTATGGATCGTAGATGTATTGATTTCTTTGTAAGATTTGCAAAAACTTGTTTTGAAAGATATAAAGGAAAAGTTAAATATTGGATGACTTTTAATGAAATCAATAACCAAGCTGA
>CALDMQ010000244.1 GCA_937917505.1 uncultured Erysipelotrichaceae bacterium
TGCTTCAATTGTATGAACTCCATGTCTTGATTCAATACGTTCAATTAAATGTTCTTTACCAGGATCATTACTTTGATAAACAAGGTCTAAGCATGCTTGGTCAATAGCAATTGGATCTGTTGAAGCTAAAATACCAATATCTTGCATACATGGATCTTCTGCCTTTGCGCAACAATCACAATCCACAGACATATTTTTCATAACATTAATATACACAATTTCATTATCAAAATAATCGATCACAGATAATGCTGCATCTGCCATAGATTCTAAGAATCTTCAGGAACACCTGCCCCATGAATATACGGTTTTCCATACGATGATGCACAACCAATAGAAAGTTGTTTCAACGCTCCACCATATCCTCCCATTGGATGACCTTTAAAATGTGATAGCACCAACATACTTTGATAATTTTTTATATTTTTACCAAGATAATTCTTTTGAATCACTTTTCCAGTTGGAATATCCAATTCTAAATCAGGACCTTCTCCGTCTAATAAATCAACAGAAAAATAATCGCTCCAACCATGTTTTTTTAATGTTTTTAAATGTTTTTCAGTTGTATTTCTTTCACCTTCATAAGCTGTGTTACACTCAACAACAGTTCCATTTACTTTCTCAATCATTGGTTTAAAAAAATCAGGTTTTAAGAAGTTTTGATTTCCAACTTCTCCTGAATGCAATTTCACTGCAACTTTCCCCTTCAAATCTTTTCCTAATAAATCATATAATTCAACAACTTTTTCTGGTGTAATTGTACGTGTAAACAAGACTTTTGATTTCATATTATTCCTCCTTGTATGAAAAAAAGTGCACAAAGCACTTTTTTTATTCAGTTTCAATTAATCCATAATCACCATCATGACGTTTATAAACAACACTTACTAAATTTGTTTCCATATCTTTATAAACATAGAATGAGTGACCAATTAATTCCATTTGCATAATAGCTTCTTCCATATCCATTGGTTTAGGTGAAATTGTTTTTGTTTTCACAATCACATCTTCTTCAGTTTCTAATGGTTCAATAGAAGCAAAGTTAAAAGCAAGTTTATTATCTTTAGATTTTCTACTTAATCTTGTTTTGTATTTTCTAATTTGTCCTTCTAATTTGTCAACAACTAAATCAATAGCGTTGTAAAGATCAGCATCAACAACCTCTGCTCTTAATAATACATATTCTGTTGGAATAGTGACTTCAATTTTTTGACCTACTGGATAGACACGAATTAAAACCTTTGCTTCAACATTAT
>CALDMQ010000245.1 GCA_937917505.1 uncultured Erysipelotrichaceae bacterium
TATCTGGTAACATTCTAGGAACGTTTTCATAGAATCCACCACCAGTGATATGTGAACATCCTTTGACTTTCACACCAGTATTTTTAATATTCTTTAATGCTTTGACATAAATTCTTGTTGGAGCAAGCAAAGCTTCACCTAAAGTTTTTCCTAATTCATCATAATATGTATCTAATGATTCTTTTGTGATTTCAAACACTTTTCTTACAAGAGAAAATCCATTACTATGCACACCACTAGAAGCAATACCAATTAAAGTATCTCCAGCTGTGATTGTTGATCCATCAATGATATCCTTCTTATCAACAACCCCTACAGCAAAACCTGCTAAATCATAATCATCTTCAGGCATAAGTCCTGGATGTTCTGCAGTTTCTCCACCTACTAATGCACATTCACTTTGTTTACATCCTTCAGCGACACCACTAACAATCGTTGCAATTTTTTCAGGATAGTTCTTTCCACAAGCAATATAATCCAAGAAGAATAAAGGTTCTCCTCCTGAACAAGCAATATCATTCACACACATTGCAACAGCATCAATCCCAATTGTATCATGCTTATCCATAACAAAAGCTAATTTGACTTTTGTTCCACAACCATCAGTTCCTGATAATAATACAGGTTCATCCATGTTTTTAATCGCACTTAAATCAAATGCTCCAGCAAAACCACCAAGTCCACCTAACACTTCAGGTCTCATTGTTTCTTTCACATGTTTTTTCATTAATTCTACTGATTTATATCCTGCTTCAATATCTACACCAGCTTTTTTATAATCCATTGTTTTTCTCCTTATTATTTGTTTTCCATTCTTGCTAAAACAGCTTTATAAGTTTCAATTAAATCTCCAATATCTTGTCTGAAAACATCTTTATCATATTTTTGATTTGTATCTACATCCCATAAACGACAAGAATCAGGTGAAATTTCATCAGCTAATAAGATTTCTCCATCTTCAGTTTTTCCAAATTCAATTTTAAAATCAACTAATTTTAAATTCATTGATAAGAAGAATTCTTTTAATAATTCATTAATTTTTAAAGTTGTTGCTTTAATATAAGCCAATTCTTCACGTGTTGCTAATTTTAATGCAACAGCATGATCATCATTAATTAATGGATCACCATATTCATCATTTTTATAACTCATTTCAAAAATTGGTTCATCTAAAACAACACCTTCAGGTGCTCCTAATCTTTTACAGAAAGATCCTGTTGTAATATTTCTAATAATGACTTCTAATGGGAAGATTTCTACTTTTTTAACACGAATATCTCTTTCATTGATTTTTTCAATCATATGTGTTTTAATTCCTGCTTCTTCTAACATATCAAAGATAATACAAGAAATTGTATTATTTAAAACACCTTTTCCTTCAAATTGATCATGTTTCACACCATTTCCTGCTGTTGCATCATCTTTGTAGTGAATAATATATTCATCTGCCTTATCTGTTTTAAAAACTTGTTTTGCTTTTCCTTCATATAATAATTCTGCCATATTTCTATTCTCCTTATATTAACCAAATTTTTTAATCATTTCTTCATTTGCTTGCATTGCATCTTGTTCCATTTGTAAACGATATTGTTTTAATTGATTTTGAATATCATCATGATGCACAGCCATCATTTGTAATGCTAAATACGCAGCATTTTTACATCCGTTAATAGCCACTGTCGCAACTGGAATACCGGAAGGCATTTGCACAATTGATAATAACGCATCCATACCATCAAGTGTTGCACTTGTTAATGGAACACCAATAACTGGTAAAATTGTTTGTGAAGCGACAACTCCTGGTAAAGCTGCTGCCATACCTGCCGCTGTAATAATCACTTCTGTTCCATCACTTTCAGTTTGAGCAATAAATTCACTTAATCCTCTATGAGCACGATGAGCAGATAAACATCTCACATTCACTTCTACACCATACTCTTTTAAAATACTAACCGCTGGTTCAACTTTCGATAAATCACTTATCACCACTAATAGCCACTAAGAATCCTGCACCTGTATTTGGAATTAAATCATTGATTGCGACTTTAAAACCTTCTGGTCTTCCAAGCAACGTTGGATCATCTGATAAAGAATATTGTGTTTTCGCTACACAGATTGGTAAATTTCCTAATCCTTGTGTTTCATATTTCTTCATCTTATTTAACACTTTCTTAGTGAAAGTGACATCATCTGCTCCATAAATTTCTTTAGCAATTGTCTTGATTTTATCAGCAATTGGTAAATCAAGATCATAAATAGGTGAAAAATCAGCTTCTTTATTTTCTAAAATATCTAATAATTTCTCTGCCAATTCCATTCCACCATCAGCACCCTTTGCCCAAACTTGACTAATTGCTACATCAACACCTTTAGCTTTACAAATATCATTCAATAATTGAAGTTCAGCATCTGTATCAGTAGGAAATGCATTAATAGCCACAACACTTGGTAAATGATACTTACTAATATTTTCAATATGCTTTTCAAGGTTTTCAATACCTTTTCTTAAAGCATCTAAATTTTCTTCAGCTAAATCTTTTTTAGCAACACCACCATGCATCTTTAAAGCACGTACAGTTGCAACAATCACCACTGCATCAGGTTTTAACCCAGCTTGACGACATTTAATATCTAAGAACTTTTCTGCTCCTAAATCAGCACCAAATCCTGCTTCTGTAATCGCATAATCTCCTAATTTCATAGCTAAGTTTGTTGCCATGACAGAGTTACATCCATGAGCAATATTAGCAAAAGGCCCACCATGAACAAAGACAGGTGCATGATCCAATGTTTGAACTAAGTTTGGCTTAATGGCATCTTTTAAAATCAATGCGACTGCCCCAGTTGCTTGAATATCATCAACAGTCACTGGTTCTCCTGCATGATTATAAGCAACAATCATACGTCCAGCACGTTTCTTTAAATCATCTAAAGATGTTGCTAAACAAAGAATTGCCATCACTTCACTTGCAACACTAATATCAAAACCATCTTCACGAGGAACACCATTCACTTTTCCACCAAGTCCTACTACAATATGACGTAATGCACGATCATTTAAATCCACACATCTTTTCCATACAATTTGTCTTGTATCAATATCTAATGGATTCCCTTGTTGAATAGAGTTATCTAACATTGCTGCAATTAAGTTATTTGCTGTTGTGATTGCATGAATATCACCTGTGAAATGTAAATTAATATCTTCCATTGGTACAACTTGTGCATATCCTCCACCAGCAGCTCCACCTTTGACTCCAAAACAAGGTCCAAGACTTGGCTCACGCATCGCAACAATTGCATTTTTTCCCATCTTATTTAAAGCCTGAGATAAACCAATCATAGTTGTTGTTTTTCCTTCACCAGCAGGTGTTGGATTGATTGCTGTTACTAAAACTAATTTTCCATTTTGTTTGTTTTGAATTCTTTGAATTGTTTCTAATGAAATCTTTGCTTTATATTTCCCATAAAGTTCTAAATCATCTTCACTCAATCCCATTTTTAAAGCCACTTCTTTAATTGGTTTCATCTTTGCACTTTGTGCAATTTCAACATCTGTTAACATCATACCACCCTTTCTTTTTCATAGTCCTTAAAATCTTCTCTCTACTTTCTTTATATCATAATTTGAGGTTCTCCTCAATGAATATAAGCTTCATAAACGAAAAAAGAGCCCACTCATCCAGACTAAAAAATTTCAGCCCAGACGGTCGACTCTTATCCATTATACTTCATGTGGTCAATTCCACTTCCGTCAGTCGTATAACTACATGAATCATATCATTTATGACATTCATTTTCAACATTAAAAATAAATTTCTTCTATGGAGTTAAAAGAAA
>CALDMQ010000246.1 GCA_937917505.1 uncultured Erysipelotrichaceae bacterium
CTTTAGGAATTCTGTTTAATGTTCCTGAGTTTTCATCTTCTTCTCTATCTACATAAACAAAACCATATCTCTTTTGATAACCATTTAACCAACTTAATAAATCAGTATAAGACCATGTACAATATGCAAGTACACGACAACCGTCATCACAAGCTTTCTTTAATTCTTCAATATGAGCTTTTAAATAAGCAATACGATAAGGATCATGAACCTCTCCATCTTCAACTTTATCAAAAGCACCTAATCCATTTTCACTAATAACAATTGGTAAATCATAACGTGATGTAATATCTCTACAACACATTCTAATACCCATTGGATCAATTGTCCAATCCCAATCAGTTGTTGGTAAATAATCATTAGCAGGATTTTTATATAATCCAGGAACACCTTGAACTTGTGCAGTTCCTTTTTTACCTGTTGTGTTCATAGTATTTGTCATACCCACACCATCAATATCATTAAATTCAGCAACACAAGTTTGATAATAGTTCACACCCATAAAATCAACCATTGAAGCTGCTTTTTTTAATGTTTCCATATCTCCATCTAAAACTTCAGGAGTCACACCATTTGATTCTAAATAAGCCCATGCACTTCTTGGATAACGTCCATATGCATAAACATCCATCCACCAATAATTTTGTAAATCATCATAATCAGCCTTAGCCATAGCATTTTCAGGTTTTCTATCATATGCATAACAAGGACTATAAGCAAATGAAGCACCTACTTTTGCTTCTGGATATAACTCTTTTAAAGCTAAAACTGCACCAGCATGTGCCATATTTGCATGATGATTGACTTGATAGAACATCTTCATATCATTTTCTTTTCCTGGTGGATGCATTCCTTTTAACCATCCAAATGAAGTAAAGATATTTTGTTCATTCATTGTAATCCAATATTTGACACGATCTCCATATCTTTCAAATAATGTTTTAGCATAATTCACATAATCATTAACAATACGACGATCTTCCCAACCATGATATTCATCTTCTAATGCTTGAGGCATATCCCAGTGATAAACTGTAACCATAGGTTCAATACCATACTTCAAACATTCATTGATTAAATCATCATAGAATTTTAAACCTGCTTCATTTACCTCACCATGACCTTGAGGATAAATTCTTGTCCAAGCAATACTAAAACGATAAGTCTTTAATCCCATTTCTGCCATCAATTTCACATCTTCTTTATAACGATGATAATGATCAACAGCCTTATCTCCAGTTGTTGCTTTAAATGTTTTACCAGGAATTCTCACAAACTTATCCCAGTTAGAAACACCCTTTCCATCAGCATCCCAGCCACCTTCTACTTGATAAGCAGCTGAAGCACTTCCCCACAAGAAATCTTTAGGGAAACCTTTTGTTTTTTCAAAATACATACTTCTTCCTCCTATTTATAAAACTTCTTTAATAAACTCTGTTAAATAACCCATATATTCATCATCAAAATCTTGACATTCATAAAGATAATCTTTTTTTATAGGAAACAATAATTTATTTGATGAATCATGATTATATAATGGAAAGACTGATTGAAATGGTACATTTTGATCTTCTTTAGAATGAATATAGATTGTTGGAATACTATTTTTCTTCACCAAAGATACTGTATCCATTTTCTTCAAATTTAAATTTAACTCTTTTTTCACAATCTTTCTAACCATTGGTCCACAAATCA
>CALDMQ010000247.1 GCA_937917505.1 uncultured Erysipelotrichaceae bacterium
GAATGCTAAAGAGGCATCATCAAAGAATTATGATTTATCTTTGATTTTTGATTTTCAATCTATTGAAGATTTAAATATTTATAGAGATCATCCTCTACATGTTGCATTTAGAAGTTTTATTACGCCTTTAAGAGATTTAAGAGCATGTATTGATTATGAATTTGAGGGATGTTATGAAGATTAAAGTGATTTGTGTAGGAAAATTAAAAGAAAAATATTTGGTTGATGGAATCAAAGAGTATATGAAAAGAATATCGGGATATGCTGATATTGAAATGATAGAGGTGAATGATGAAAGAATTCCAGAGCGTGCTTCTTTAGCAGAAGAAACAATTGTGAAAGCTAAGGAAGGAAGACGTATTTTAGATAAAGTGAAACAAGATGATTTTATGATTTTACTTGATGTACAAAGTCAGCAATTGGATTCTGTAGGATTTGCAAAAGAAATTGAAAAATGTATGATTAATGGAAAGAGTACAATTGATTTTGTGATTGGTGGATCTTTAGGACATGGACAAGAGGTATTAAATCGTGCAAATATGAAAATCAGTTTTTCACCAATGACTTTCCCTCATCAATTAATGAGATTAATTCTTGTAGAACAAATTTATCGTGCTTTTAAGATTATTCGAAATGAAACATATCATAAATAACGGACTGAACTGTTAACAAAAAGTTGACAGTTTTTTTTATGAATAATTTGAAAAATATTGCTTTTATATATCATATTATGTATAATGTACAAGTATTATAAAAAGATACAATTTGTTTAGTAAAAGTAAACAAGGAGGCGTTTTTATGAATATTGGAAATAAGATCAAAGAATTGAGGATATCAAATGATTTGACTTTACAAGAACTCGCATCGAGAAGTGAACTGACCAAGGGTTTTCTATCTCAAGTAGAAAGAAATTTAACCAGTCCAAGTATTTCTACTTTGGAGGATATTCTTGAGGCGTTGGGTACTAATTTGTCAGAGTTCTTTCAAGAAGATAAAGATGAGCAGATTGTTTTTCATACTCATTTACTAATTTCTGCTGTTCTTCCTTATTTTCTTCTGTTACTTGTTAACATTAAAAACTAAGCAAAAATCAAAGATAATGGAAAGTCATAGTGGTGAAGAATTTGGATATGTTTTAAAAGGTCATGTGATGTTAGTGAGAGGAAATAAGAAATATAAACTCAAGGCTAAGGAAACATTTTATATGAATGGAAAGGGATCACATTATTTAGAAAATATTGGTTTAACAGATGCGAAGATTCTGTGGGTAACAACACCACCTATGTTTTAATGATAAAGGAGTAAGGATATGGAACAAAGACAAGCATTAATACAATTTAGAAACATTGTTAAAGATTTTGATGGTCAAATTGTTTTAAAAGGAATTAATTTAAATATTTATGAAAATGAATTTGTAACATTGCTTGGACCAAGTGGTTGTGGTAAAACAACATTATTAAGAATACTTGGTGGTTTTATTGAAGCAAGAGAGGGAGCTATTATCTTTGATGGGGAAGATATTAAAGATTTACCTCCTTATAAAAGAGAATTAAATACAGTTTTTCAAAAATATGCATTATTTCCTCATATGAGTGTTTATGAAAACATTGCTTTTGGACTTAAAATCAAAAAGATGAGTAAAGATGTTATTGATCAAAAAGTCATGAGAATGTTAAAACTAATTGGACTTGAAGGTTATGAAAATAAGAATGTGACAATGCTTTCTGGTGGTCAACAACAACGTATTGCAATTGCTAGAGCATTAGTTAATGAACCTAAAGTTTTATTGTTAGATGAACCATTAGGAGCTTTAGATCTTAAATTAAGAAAAGAAATGCAATATGAATTAAAACGTATCCAACAAGAAGTAGGGATTACTTTTATTTATGTTACACATGATCAAGAAGAAGCTTTAACAATGTCCGATAAAATTGTCGTTATGAAACAAGGGGAAATTCAACAAGTTGGAACACCTGTAGAAATTTATAATGAACCTGCAAATAGATATGTTGCTAACTTTATTGGAGAAAGTAATATTATTAATGGCATTATGTTAAAAGACTATTTAGTTAAATTTGATGACCATGAGTTTGAATGTGTTGACTTTGGATTTAAAGATAATGAAAGAGTTGATATTGTTTTAAGACCAGAAGATTTAGATATTGTATCAGTAGAACAAGGCAAACTTACTGGAGAAGTTGTATCAGTATTATTTAAAGGTGTTTGGAACGAAGTTATGGTAGAAACTGTTAAAGGTACTACAGTAACTGTAAATATGAATGTCATTTCCAATCGAGATGTTGAAAGTGAAATAAGAGATGAAAAATTAAGTGCGAATGATTTTTATGTAGATATTGAAGAAGTTGCTTCTTTAGATGATAAAGATATTATAGCACGTGCAGATGCTCAGGCATGGAATCCAACAGATGATGAATATACCTCTATTTCAAAAATTGAACACAATTTAAAAGAAGAATTAGGAGAATATCAAGTTACATTTTTTACTTCATCAGGATTATCAATTACAAGAAAGATTATTGTTGTGGATCAAAAATTCGTTAAAAATGAAAGAGCAAATGAAGCTCAGTGCTTTTAACTTCTTTAAAACAGTTGATGAAATCAAAGAATCCGTTACATTAGATACTGACTTAAAGACATGGGCAAATGCTATTGGGTGGAAGTTATCTAATGAAGAAGAAGCTGTTGATATTTATGTTGATTATGATTTTGATCCTGAAAATATCAAAGAAGGTGTCTATAAAGTACGTTTCTCAACTGAAGGTAGAGAATTAAAAGTACATACAACTGATTTTATTGAAGAAGGACAAGAGGTCGGTTTAACATTTAGTCCTGAAGATATTCATGTTATGGAAAAGATGGTGTTCTAGATGAAGAAGTTTTCTCATTTAGCAGTTCCTTATATTGTTTGGAGCATTATTATGCTCTTATTACCAATGATATTGATTGCTTTTTATTCATTTACCAATAGTGGTAATAATGTTGTTAACTTTATGTTTACATTCGATAATTTTAAGAGATTTTTTACCGACTCAGATTTCTTATTGATTTTATGGCGATCAATTTCTATTGCATTAAAAACAACAGCTATTTGTATTTTAATAGGATATCCTACAGCTTATTTTATCTCTAAGTGTAGTGAACGTGTCAGCAATATTCTTATCTTAGCTATTACATTACCTATGTGGATTAATATGTTGGTTCGTACTTATGCATGGATTGGTTTATTATCAGATGGTGGTGTTTTACAATCTTTATTAAATATGATTGGCTTTGATAATCCTCAGCTTCTTTATACAGAAGGAGCGGTTATGTTAGGTATGGTGTATAACTTTGTGCCTTTTATGATTTTACAGATTCATACATCTTTATCTAAGATGGATAAGTCTTTATTAGAAGCAAGTTCTGATTTAGGAGCGAATCCTCGTACGACTTTTTGGAAAGTGACTTTTCCGTTATCTTTGCCTGGTGTGATTAGTGGGATTTCTCTTGTCTTTTTACCAGCGGTAAGTTCGTTCTTTATTCCTAAACTTTTAGGTGGTGGTCAGTATTTCTTAATAGGAAATGTGATTGAAAATCAATTTATTACGGTTGGAGAATGGAATTTTGGTAGTGCGATTTCTATGATCATGGCTGTAGTTATGATGGTAAGTATGTATGCTGTTAGACAAGTAGAAAAGCGTAATACGGATGGTAGAAAGGAGAAAATCAATGAAAAAGCATAAACGTCCAATTGGAACAACCATTATGGTTTTGATGATAATTTTCTTTTATTTACCAATCTTATTTATGATGGTTTTCTCATTTAATTCAAGTAAATCATTGACGCATTTTACAGGATTTAGTTTACAGTGGTATCAAAAGATGTTGAATAATAATGCTATGATGGAATCGTTATATATCACGATTTTTGTAGCTATATTAGCGACTGTTATTTCTACAATTGTAGGAACGATTAGTGCAATTGGTTTATCTAAGTCAAAGAAAGTGGTTCGTGAATTGATTATGCAAATCAATGATTTTCCTATCATGAATCCAGAAATTGTGACTGCGATTGGTTTAATGTTATTTTTCATTACATTAAAAATTGAAAGAGGATTACTTACATTACTATTAGCACATATTGCTTTTTGTATTCCTTATGTTATTTTAAGTGTTGTGCCTAAAATTAAGTCATTGGATGAAAATTTAGCGGATGCCGCTATGGATTTAGGAGCAACACCTTGGCAAGCCTTAATTAAGGTAATTGTTCCTCAAATTATGCCTGGAATTATTTCAGGAGCATTAATTGCTTTTACTATGTCATTTGATGATTTTATTATTTCTTATTTTGTGACTGGGCAAGGTGTGAAGAATTTAAGTGTAATGATTTATACAATGTCTAAACGTGTCAATCCTAGTATCAATGCTATTTCTACATTGGTGGTTGTTTTAATTACCGTTGTTTTGATTATTGTAAATGTCGTTCCAATGATAAGAAAGAAACGTGAAAAATCTGAAAAGGTTGTTAAAAGTAAACCTTTGGTTATTATTGGTGTTGTGACAGCAATGGTTATAGGTGTTGTTGGATTTGGAATGTTTCGTTTTGGTGCTGGAAATAAAAAGTATGAAGGTCAAACACTTCATGTTTATAACTGGGGTGAATATACTGGTGAAAATATTTTAAGTGCTTTTGAGGAAAAAACAGGGTGTAAGGTTGTTATGGATTTGTTTGATTCTAATGAAGCAATGTATATCAAAGTGGCTAATGGTGAGTCTTTTGATGTTTTGGTTCCTAGTGATTATATGATTGAAAGATTGATTCAAGAAGATTTATTACAACCTTTAGATCAAGAAAAACTAACAAGTTTAGATTTGCTTGCGGATGGTGTGAAAGGATTACCATATGATCCTCAAAATAAATATTCTATTCCTTATTTTTGGGGAGCTGTAGGTATTGTTTATGATAGAACAAAAGTCAGTGAAGAAGATTTGAAAAAAGATGGATTTCATATTTTTAAGAATGAAAAATATAAAGGTGATATTTATTTATATGATTCAGAACGTGATTCATTTATGATGGCTTTAAAATCATTAGGATATTCTATGAATACAAGTGATGAAAAAGAATTACAAAAGGCTTATGATTGGCTTGTTGAGTGTGTTGAAACAATGGAACCAGAAATTGTAACTGATGAAATCATTGATAATATGGCACAAGGAAGAAAAGCTTTAGGGTTAGTATATTCTGGTGATGCGGCTTATATCATGAGTGAAAATGAAAATATGGGATTCTATATGCCAAATTCAGGAACAAATCTTTGGTCTGATGCAATGGTTATTCCTCGTAGCGCTAAAAATGTAGAATTGGCTCATGAATTTATCAATTTTGTTTCTGATTATGAGGGAGCTTTGGATAATTCAAGTTATGTTGGTTATACCTCACCTAATCAAGAAGTTATTACTGAACTTAGTAAAGATGGTGGAGATTATCATGGTATTAATGCATATATACCTCGAACAGGATATGATAAAGATGAAGTGTTTACGTATAATGAAAAAACAAAAAAAATCATTGCGGATTATTGGACAAAAGTGAAAATGTCTGCTTCAAATGCTGATTAAGGTAAGGGTATCCTTACCTTTTAGACTTTGTATGATACATATTTACTTTTATCTTTTGTTTTGTTAGAATTTATAAAAGGATATAAAGGAGATGTGAGATATGGATGATCCTCAAGGTTCATCGATTATGGTAC
>CALDMQ010000248.1 GCA_937917505.1 uncultured Erysipelotrichaceae bacterium
ACTATTAAAAGAAGAATATTTTTATTTTTATGATGCGGCAGCACCTATTTTGACCATCAGGCATTTCTAAACCTACAGGCTTCATTGGTCCATATAACAAAGTTTGTTCACCTCTTCTTGCAATTTCTTCAAAAGGCATACAACCTTCAAAAAATTTTTCTTCAAAATCTTTAGGTTTGACAACTTCAGCTTCAATCAAAGCTTGATAAAAGTTTTCAAACTCTTCTTTATTCATTGGACAGTTGATGTATTCTGCTTCACCTTTATCATATCTTGATTTAAAATAAGCCTTAGAAAAATCAATACTTTCCTTAGTCAAAATAGGTGCTGCCGCATCATAAAAATAAAAATATTCTTCTTTTAATAGTTCTTTAATTTTTAAAGATAATGCATCACTTGTAAGAGGACCTGATGCAACGATTGTTGGACCCTCAGGGATATCAGTCACTTCTTCTCTGATTACTTCTACAAGTGGATGATTTGATATATACTCTGTAATAGCTTTCGAAAAACCTTCACGATCAACAGCTAAAGACCCACCAGCTGGGACACTATGCTCTCTAGCCATTCGTATAATCAAACTGTTATTCATACGCATTTCTTCTTTTAAAACACCAACCGCATTTGCAAGTCCATCTGCTCTTAATGAATTTGAACAAACCAACTCTGCAAAATATGCAGTTTTATGTGCACCTGTGGATTGATGAGGACGCATTTCATACAAGCGTACAGGTATTCCTCTTGAGATTAATTGATGCGTTGCTTCTACACCAGCTAATCCCGCTCCAATAACATTGACTTTTTCCATTAGTTTTTCTCCTTTATCCAAAAAGCCCTCAAAAGGGCTTTTCTATTTCACAATTGTTTTACACTTTGGATAAGCTGAACATGCTTTAAATTCACCATAACGTCCTCTTTTAATTACAATCGGACTTCCACAATTAGGACAAACTTCATCAGTTTCCTTAGGTTCAGCTTTTTTCTTATCATTTTTAATATACTTGCATTCTGGATAAGACGAACATGCTTCAAACTCCCCAAAACGACCTTTCTTATAAATCATAGGACTCCCACATTTAGGACATTCTTCACCAGTATAACGAATTTCTTCCGGTTCTTTTTTCACATATTTACATGTTGGATAATTTAAACATGCAACAAAAGTTCCATAACGTCCTTTTCTTTCCACCAAATCTCCACCACATTCCGGACAAACTTCGCCTGTCTTTTTCGGTTGTACTTGCTCCATATGATCATAAGCATTTTCTAATAACGGCTCAAAGACTTCTTCGAAGTCAGTTAAAGCTTGTACATAATCATCTTCACCTTCAGCGATTTCATCAAGTTCCTTTTCCATTTGAGCTGTATATTCTACATTAATAATACGATCAAAGAACTCAACTAACTGTTTATTTGTAAAAATACCAGATTCTGTAGGTTTAAATGTTTTATCCACAACTTCTACATATTGTCTTGTAACAATTGTATCAATAATACTTGCATACGTGCTTGGACGACCAATTCCTAATTCCTCTAAAGTTTTAATTAATTTTGCTTCACTATAACGAGCTGGAGGTTTTGTAAAATGTTGTGACTTTTGAATATCTTCACTTAATAATTTTTCATCAATAGATAATTCAGGCAACAATTCATCCTTTTGCTTTTCATAATCACCATACACCCTTAAATAACCATCAAAAGCAATCACAGAACCATTTGCTTTGAATAAATAATCACGATTACTTAAAGATAAGCTTGTTGCATTTAACTGTGCAGGAGCCATCAAAGAAGCGACTGCTCTTGCATAAATCAATGCATACAACTTATATTCTTCTGGTTTCAAATACTCTTTGACACTTTCAGGTGTTCTCATCACACTTGTTGGACGAATCCCCTCATGGGCATCTTGAACATTTTCTTTCTTTTTAGAAACCTTAACGCTTCCAACATAATCTTTTCCATACTTTTGTTTCAGAAATAAAACTGTCTGATAAACGAATAGAGTCTGTTCTCATGTAAGTAATCAAACCGACTGTTTCATTACCAATATCGACCCCTTCGTATAATTTTTGGGCAATACTCATTGTACGTTTTGCTTTAAAGTTCAATTTAGAAGATGCTTCTTGTTGCAATGTTGAAGTAATAAATGGTGGTTTTGATTGTCTTTTCTTTAATGACTTCTTTAAATCATCAACGATAAATTCTTTATCCAATGATTCAAAAACTTTTAAAGTCTCTTCTTCATTAGAAAGTTCAATTTTCTTTCCTTTGTATTTATCTAATTCTGCTTCAAAAGTCATATCATCCTTTTCAAACAAAGCTTTAATCTTCCAATATTCTTCTGGAGTAAATGCTTCAATTTCTGCCTCTTTTTCACAAATCAATCTCAACGCTACTGATTGAACACGTCCCGCAGATTTTGACTTGATTTTCTTTTGTAATAATTTAGATAACTTAAATCCAATAATACGATCTAATACACGCCTTGTCTCTTGTGATTTCACAAGATTTTGATCAATTTGACGAGGATGATTTAAAGCTTCAATAACCGCATCTTTTGTCACTTCGTTAAACACAACACGATTTGCTTCATTCATATCAATACCTAAAACTTCAGCTAAATGCCAAGAAATCGCTTCTCCCTCACGGTCAGGGTCAGTTGCGAGATAAACGCAATCCGCTTCTTTGACGCATTGTTTAAGTTGTTTAACAACATCTTTCTTATCTTTATTTATTGTATAGTGTGGCTTGAAATCATTTTCAACGTCAACACCTAATCCACCTTTACCAGTTGTTGCAAGATCTCGAATATGACCTTTAGATGATGTAACTTCAAAATCAGCACCTAAATACTTTTCTATCGTATTTGATTTTGATGGTGATTCGACAATAACTAAATTTTTACCCATAATCTACCTCCTACGCTTTTCCTATTATTAGTTCTTTTTTTCATTTTGTCAACCATAAATCTTTTTCTTCCATAATATCTTGAGCACACATCACAAGTTTAGCACCTTGTTGAATCATGAGATTACAACCCTCAGGATCATCTATTCTTGAAGGAACACAATAAACATCTTTTCCTTGCTCCAATGCATAACCTACCGTAATTAAAGTACCACTCCTTTCCTTGGCTTGAGTCACTAAAATATCATCAGAAAGACCAGCCACAATTCGATTACGAAATGGAAATTTTTGTCTTTGAGGCTCACTCATTGCTGGATACTCACTCATTAACAAATGATTCTCTTTAATTTCATTGTATAAATGTTGATTTTGTTTCGGATAACAATAATCAATACCTGATCCTAATACCGCAATCGTCTTACCACCATTTGCAATAGCTGTTCTATGTGCAAT
>CALDMQ010000249.1 GCA_937917505.1 uncultured Erysipelotrichaceae bacterium
TATCTTTTACGAATAGGAATACCAATTTTTCTTTCGACCTTAGCAAGTTTCTTTCTCGCAAGAAGACTTGCTTTTTTTGCACCTTCCTCTAAAATGTCATCTAAATAGCTACCAGTCGTAATTTCTTTATAACGTGCTTGAATTTTTTCAAGTTCGTTACCTACAATTTCAGCTAAATCATTCTTAAATTCTCCATAACCTTTACCATCATATTGATTTTCAATATCTTCAATAGAACGATTTGTAAGTGTTGAATATATTTCTAATAAGTTAGAAATACCTGGTTTATTTTCTGGATCAAAATGAATGTGATTATCACTATCAGTAACTGCAGATTTAATCTTTTTCTTAGAGACATTAATGTCATCTAAAATATAAATACATCCTTTACTTGTGTCATCAGATTTAGACATTTTTTTGGTAGGATTTTGTAAGTCCATGATTCTTCCTCCAACTTTTGCAACTAAAGGTTCAGGAATCTTGAAAGTTTCACTATAACGTGAATTAAATCTTTCTGCAACATCACGGCATAATTCAACGTGTTGTTTTTGATCTTCTCCAACGGGTACATAGTCAGGGTCATACATTAGAATATCCGCATTCATGAGCGACGGATAATTGAAAATACCTGCACCAATCACTTCTCCTTTAGAAACTTTATCTTTATATTGTGTCATACGAGATAATTCTCCCATAGAAACCATACATCCTAAATACCAACCGAGTTGTGCGTGTTCTTTCACATCAGATTGTAAAAATAATGTACATTTTTCAGGGTCAAGTCCTGCAGCAATATAAAGAGCAATTAAGTCTTTTGTGTTTTTTCTAAGTTCTGCAGGTTCTTGATAAACTGTCATAGAGTGTAAATTCGCTACAAAAATATACATTTCATATTCATCTTGATAAGACACAAATGGTTTGATTGCGCCAATATAATTTCCTAAAGTCACACGACCTGTTGGTTTAATACCACTTAACATTCTTTTCATATAGTCTCCTCCTCATAGTTAGCTACCCAATAAAAAAACGCCCTTATTAAAGGACGTGTAACGCGGTGCCACCTTTATTCATATCCAGCGATATGCTCTTAAAATCGTAACGTGATTAACGATAAAAGACTCATGCCTTCTATAACTCCAGAATCCCATTTCGTTCTATGGACCGACTTGTTTCCATCACCCACAAGCTTTCTATAACCGGTTTCATACAACTACTTCATTCTTTCAACGTCTTTAGTGATATTATAGAAGTCTTTTTTTAAAAAATCAAGATAATCTCAAAAAAACATACCAATGTTTCTAAAATGATGTATAATGGTAACGAAGGAGTGATAGGATGATAAGAATATATACAGCACCAAGTTGTGCATCTTGTAGAAAAGTCAAATCATGGTTAAAAGATCATCAAATTCCTTATGTTGAAAAAAATATATTTTCTACTCTTTTAAGAGAAAATGAATTGCAGGAATTATTAGAAAGAAGTGAAAATGGAACAGATGATATTATATCTAAACGTTCTAAGATTATTAAAGAAAATCAAGTTGATGTAGAAGATATGTCTATTAAAGAATTGATTCATTTTATTCAAGATAATCCCTCTATTTTAAAAAGACCTATTATTATAGATGAAAGAAGATTTCAAGTAGGGTATAATGCTGAAGAAATCAGAGCCTTTATCCCTAGAGAACTTAGAAAACTTCAAGAATGTGATAACATGGATTATTGTCCACAATTTTCAACAAAAGATTTAAAGAAAGATTATTTTCATGATAAAAACAGTGAACATTGTGAGGAATGTTAAAAGCAACCCAGTGGAGGGTTGCTTTAAAAATGCATTTCTTTTTTTCTTAATAAAGATTCTTTTCTTATTTTTAATTCTTTGATTTGTTGCTTGATTTGTTTTCTGACTTTCGTTGTGATAAATTCAGCACTCGCAATTGCAAAGACAAAAGCTATCAAAACAAAAACAGGCATTGCATAGATAAATAAGATTTCATTTGTGAGTACATAAAGAAAAGCTAAAATAATGACGAACATTATTGCTTTTTTGAGATGTTCTAATCCTAAGAAATGATTATACATTTCTTTACGGAGATTCATATATGTCTGTTGTAACATATCAATGATTTGAGAACATGATTCTATTGTAAGTTCATGTTCATTATAATTTGTTTGTACTTCTATTTTCAAAGGCATAAAACCACCTCCATCGAGACCATATTATAACATGTCTTTTTAAAAAGAAAAGAGATTTGATTTAAAATCAAAAAAAGTGTAAAATAGTCTTGGTGATTTTATGAAATTTTTTCAACATTTTTATACTATAACAAAACATAAAATATATGTCGCAAAACTATGTTTTCGTATTGGGTTATATAAACAAGGATTATTACATGATTTATCCAAATATATGCCTAGTGAATTTTTAACAGGTGTTCGTTATTATCAAGGAATCAAATCTCCTAATTCTGCTGAACGTGATGAAAAAGGTTATTCATCAGCGTGGTTACATCATAAAGGGCGTAATAAGCATCATTGGGAATATTGGGTGGATTTTACACGTCATGGGTTAAAACCAGCTCCTATGCCTACAAAGTATATATTAGAAATGTTTTGTGATCGTGTAGCTGCGAGTATGGTTTATCAAGGAAAGAAGTACCAAGATACATTTCCTTTAGCTTATTATGAAAGTGGGAAACATAGTTATATCTTACATCCACAAACACGTGCTTTGCTTGAAGAACTCATTCATTATTTACATGATCATGGATTGGATCAAACAATTATTTATATTAAAGAAAACTATAAATAGAAACAGGAATTGAAAATTTAACAGTGATAAAGCCTAATATTTTTCAAGATGACAGAGGTTTTTTCTTTGAAAGTTATAATAAGAGACATTTTTTAGAAATTGGAATAAATGACGAATTTGTACAGGATAACCATTCAAAATCTCAAAAAGGTGTATTAAGAGGACTTCATTTTCAAAAAGAAAATTCACAGGGGAAATTAATAAGAGTTGTCAAAGGAAAAATTTATG
>CALDMQ010000250.1 GCA_937917505.1 uncultured Erysipelotrichaceae bacterium
GTTTGGTTGTCAAGGCGTTGTTTATGCTTTGTCTGCTTCCTTTCATTTGAGTGTTACATCTTTTATGCAATTGATATTTTTATCAATTGGTATTGCTTTGTGTTCTATTTTATTTATATTACTTATGCATTTTGGACATAAATATTTTAAGGAAACTTTTTCTAATCCTTATATAAGAGTCTTTGTAGGTTCGTTAGTATTACTTATGATGGTATTGTTTTTTGGAAAAAATTATTTAGGATCTGGAATGGATACGATTCATAATGCTCTTTATCAATCTGTTATGCCTTATGATTTTATTTTAAAAGCTTTTTTTACAGCAGTAACAATTGGTTGTGGATTTAAAGGTGGAGAAATTGTACCTACATTCTTTATTGGGTCGACACTTGGTTATACATTAGGTTTTTTATTAGGGATTGATCCTCATTTGTCTGCAGCTTTAGGATTGGTAGGGATGTTTTGTTGCGTGGTTAATTGTCCTTTGACAAGTTTAGCATTGTCAATAGAAATGTTTGGTAGTGAATATTTGATATTATTTGCAATTGTGGTTGCTTTTTGTTATGTATTATCTGGATATTTTAGTTTGTATCAGGCACAAAAAATTGTTTATTCAAAAACATCACCTCAGTTTATTGATCAAAATGCAAAATGATGTTGACTTCATTTATAAAATCACATATGATAGTTATACAGCAAAGAAAGAGACAAGTAGTTATAATACATTGTTTTAGAGAGTTTGTGGCTGGTGAAAACAAACCAATGTCTATAATGAATACACTCTGGAGCTTCTAAGTGCAAAGCTTAGACGGTTTGAATCGTTATCTTCAAAGAGTGTATGTCATAAGACATAAATAAAGGTGGTACCGCGAGAATTCGTCCTTTGATGAATTCTCTTTTTATTTGGAGGAGGATATTATGAAAATTTATGATGAATTACTATGGCGTGGCTTAATTAAAGATGTAAGTTCACCTGAAATTGAGGAAAAGTTAAATAATGGAGGAATGACTTTTTATATTGGAACTGATCCAACTGGAGATAGTTTACATATTGGACATTTTTCTTCATTTTTGATAAGTAAAAGATTAAAAGATGCAGGACATAATCCTATTTTATTAGTGGGTGGTGCGACTGGTTTAATAGGAGATCCAAAACCTGATACAGAAAGACCTATGATTACTAAAGAACAAGTTCAACATAATTTTGATTGTTTAAAGAAACAAGCTATTGATTTGTTTGGGTTTGAAGTTGTTAATAATTATGATTGGTCTAAAGATTTAAACTTCATTGATTTTTTAAGAGATTATGGAAAATACTTTAATGTTAATTATATGTTAAATAAAGATATTGTGAAAAGACGTTTGGATTTAGGTATTACTTATACTGAATTTTCTTATATGATCATGCAGGCAATGGATTTTTATTGGTTATATGAAAATAAAGGTTGTCATATGCAAGTTGCTGGACAAGATCAATGGGGAAATATCACTGCTGGTATTGAACTTATTAGAAAGAAAACTGGTCAAGAAGCTTATGGATTTACTATGCCTTTATTAACAAAGAGTGATGGTACGAAATTTGGTAAAACAAATGGTCATGCGATTTGGTTAGATAGAAAGAAAACATCACCATATGAAATGTATCAATTCTTTATTAACTCTGAAGATGACAAAGTGATTGATTACTTAAAATTCTTAACATTTTTATCAAAAGAAGAAATCGAAGAATTAGAAGAAAAAAACAAAACACAACCTCATCTAAGAGAAGCACACAAAGCTTTAGCAAAAGAAGTTATTACATTCATTCATGGTGAAGAAGCTTATAATGAAGCTTTAGAAATTAGTCAAATGTTATTTTCAGGAAAAATTCAAAACTTAACATTAGAACAAGTTCAATCATGTTTCAACGGCGTACCAAGTATTGAAATGGAAGAAGATACACAAATTTTAACTGCTTTGGTTAAAGTTGGAGCAGCATCTTCCAATAGAGAAGCAAGACAATTTGTAACTGGTGGCTCTGTTTTAGTGAATGGTGAAAAAATTACTGATGTAGAATTTGTAATTTCAAAATCTAATGCTTTTGGAAATAAAGCAACCGTTATACGCCGTGGTAAAAAGAATTATTATGTGATTAATCATAAATAAGGGAGATAAAAGATGAAAAAGATTATAGCTTTATGTTTATGTGGACTTGTTTTATTTGGATGTTCTTCTACGAATACAAGTCAAGTGGTCGAAAATGGAGATATTGTTAAAGTTGATTTTGTTGGAAGTATGAATGGTAAGGAGTTTGATGGTGGTTCTGCACAAAATCAAATTGTAGAAATTGGTGCGGGACAATATATTGAAGGTTTTGAAGACGGTATTATTGGAATGAAAAAAGGTGAAACCAAAGATGTTAATTTAAGCTTTCCTGACAATTATTATGAAGAACTTGCAGGTAAGAAGGTCACATTCAAGATTACAGTTCAAAATATTTATAGAGAAGTGAAATAAGTGGGATAACCACTTATTTTTTTAATAAGCTATAAACAGTATATAACACTTGACAACAGTTATTGACTGTTTTATACTGTTTACGAAAGAAGGGTGAGTCATGAAAATTATTATTAATCATACATCTATGGTTCCTATTTATGAACAGATTGTTGATCAAATAAAATTATTGATACGACATGGAGAACTGAAAGAAAATGATATTCTTCCATCAGTTCGAAGTTTATCTAAAGAATTAAGAATTAGTGCTTTAACAGTTAAAAAGGCATATGATTATTTAGAATCAGAAGGATTTACAATAACTATTCATGGTAAGGGGACTTATGTAACAGCAACGAATACAGAATTGTTATTAGAGGAACAAATGAAAGAATTAGAGTCAGATTTAGATTGTGTCATTCAAAAAGGTAGACGTTATGGTCTTAGTGATGAAGATATAAAAAGTTTATTTGAATTAATTATGGAGGGATAAATAATGTTAAAAGTTCATGAATTAAAAAAAGAATATCCACATTTTTCTTTAGAGTGTTCTTTAGAGGTCAAATGGTGCTGGAAAAAGCACAACTTTTAAAGCTGTTTTGGGTTTGATTTATAAAGATGATGGTCATATAAATATATTTGATAAAAATATAAAGGATTTAAATACGAATGATAAAGAAAAAATAGGTGTTGTTTTATCTGATTCGGGTTTTAGTGGCTATTTAACAATTCAAGATATTATTCCTATTTTAAAACAAATGTATCATCAATTTGATTATCAATTCTTTAATGAGCAAGTTCAGCGTTTTCAATTACCAACAAATAAAATAATTAAAGAATTTTCAACTGGAATGAAAGCAAAATTAAAAGTTTTAGTTGCTATATCACATCGTGCAAAACTTTTGATTTTAGATGAACCAACAGCTGGATTAGATGTCATTGCTAGAGACGAATTGTTAGATATGTTAAGAGAATTTATGGAAAAAGATGAAGAACGTGCTATCTTGATTAGTTCTCATATTTCTAGTGATTTAGAAAATTTATGTGATGATTTGTATATGATTCATGAAGGTCAAGTCATTTTTTATGAGGATACAGATGTATTATTAAGTGATTATGCTTTATTAAAAGTGAATCATGATCAATATCAAGATTTGGATAAACAATTTGTTTTACGTTTTAAAAAAGAGAATTATGGTTATAGTTGTTTAACGAATCAAAAGCAATATTATATGGAGAATTATCCGCAACTCACAATTGAAAAAGGAACAATAGATAATGTAATCACAATGATGATAAGAGGTGAAAAAGCATGAAAGGTTTATTAATCAAGGATTTGAAACTATTTCAATTACAAGGTAAATTTTTTATTTGCTTCGTAATAGCTATTGGTATGATTTTGACGTTTATCAATCATAATGCAACATTTTTATTAGCATTTTTGACTTTTGTTATGTCAAATTTTTCATTCAGTACAATTTCATATGATGAATTTGATAATGGATATGCATTTCTTTTTACATTGCCTATAACACGTAAACGATATGTTATGGAAAAATATTTATTTACTATTTTATTAAGTGGGGGAGCATGTTTGTTCTCTATTGTTTTTGCAATAATTTATAATCAATGGAATACAAGTATGCCATCTTTAGATTTGATATTGATAGGGTTAATGATTTTATCTATTGTCTTTATTTTTCAATCATTAATATTGCCTTGTATATTCAAATTTGGAGGAGAAAAAGGAAGAATAGCTATTTTGATTGTATTTGGACTTATAACAATTATTGGATTTGTGTTTATTAAAGGTATGCAAATGTTAGGGTTTGATATTGGCTACATATTGAATCATCTTTCAGTGATAAATATAGGATTAGTTATATTGATAATGTTTATTGTTGCTTTACTTTCTTTATTCATATCAATGCAAATCAGTATTGTTATCATGAATAAAAAAGAATTTTAGAAATAATGTCAATCTTTATGATTGGCTTTTTCTTTTACAATATTTGTCTTTGTGTTATAATTCTTTTTGGTGATAGAATGAATGGAATTTTATTGGTAAATAAACCTACTGGTATGACAAGTCATGATGTTGTTAATTTTATTAGAAAAACTTTACATACAAAAAAAGTAGGGCATTGTGGAACGTTGGATCCAGATGCAACGGGTGTACTTGTTTTATGCATTGGAAAAGCAACAAAAGCTTTACAGTTTTTAATGTGTGAAGATAAAGAATATCAAGCAACACTTTCTTTAGGAACTTTTACAGATACATATGATAGTAGTGGAAAGGTTCTTGAAACAAAAGAATTTACAGGTGTGAGTGATGTTGAAAAGGTGTTAAAGTCATATTTGGGCAAACAAAAACAATTGCCACCTATGTATTCTGCAATTAAAGTGAATGGTAAAAAATTATATGAATATGCAAGAAATCATGAAGAAGTAAAAATTGAACCAAGAGATATTGAAATTATTAATATACAACTTTTATCTCAAAAAGAACATCTTGTTGAATTTTTAGTTCATTGTTCTAAAGGAACATATATACGTTCTTTATGTGTAGATATTGCAAGAGATTTAGGTTATCCAGGTCATATGTGTCATTTGATTAGAACACGATCAGGGCATTTTTCTCTTCAAGATTGTTATGATTTAGAAGATATTGAAAAAGGAAATTATCGTTTGTTGACATTAGAAGAAGCTTTTAAAGGTTTTGAAAAATATACGATTGATGATGAAAATATTGTTTATCATGGAAAAATGATACGAAGTGATATTGATCATCAGGTTGTGGTTGTTAATCTTGAGGGTAAAGTTTTAGCTGTTTATGGTCCTAATGGACAGGGTTATTTAAAGAGTATAAGAGGATTATTTTAAAATGGAAGTTATTCGATTAAATGGGCAAAAACTTAATATGAAAGAACCTATTTGTAGTGCTATTGGTTTTTTTGATGGACTACATAGAGGGCACATGGCTTTGGTTGATGAAGTTATAAGGATTGCAAGGGAAAAGCATTATAAAACGGCGTTAATGACTTTTGATCATCATCCATTATTTGTGTTAGGTAGATTGAAAGAAGAACGTTATATCACCACAACGGAAGATCGTATTGAACTTTTAGAAAAGTTAGGGATAGATTATTTATTTATTATTGAATTTAATCAAGAAGTGGCTTCTTTATTACCACAAGATTTTATACATGATTATATTTTAAATTCCTCTATTCATCATATTGTATGCGGATTCGATTTTCATTTTGGACAAAAAAATATGGGGAGTTCAAAAGATTTTCAAGATTGTCCACATTTAGATGTAAGTGTTATTGAAGAGGTGGATTATAAAGGTGAAAAGATATCTTCAACACGTATCCGTCAATTGTTGGAAAAAGGTCATATTGATGAAATGAATGAAATATTAGGAAGACACTATCAAGTGAAGGGTCAAGTGATTCGTGGGCGACAAATAGGACGATTAATAGGTTTTCCAACTACGAATATAGATTATCAATCTTATTTCTTACCAGCACGAGGTGTTTATGCAGTCAAATTTTATTTGCATGAGGAAGTTTATTTAGGAATGTGTAATATTGGTTTTAATCCAACATTTACAGCTTTAGATAAACCGTCATTAGAGGTGCATATTTTTGATTTCAATCAGGATATTTATGGTGAAGATGTTAAGATTGAATTTTATGCAAAAATGAGAAGTGAAGTTCATTTTTTAAGCAAAGAACAATTAATTGAACAATTAAATCAAGATCAGCAACAAATTTATCATTTTTTTAAAGACTTGTCATAAGTCTTTTTCTTTTGTCCATAATGAATTTGGTGATATGATGTCAATATATATACAACTTTTATTTGCAAGTTTGTTTTGGGGAAGTAATGTTATTGTTATGAAGATTTTATTAGAACATATTCCATTTCTATTTCTTGCATTTTTAAGAGTTTTTTTTTCTTTGGTATTTTTATTTATTGGAATGCTTTATAAAAAAACAAGTTTTCATCAAGAACATAAATTTTATCTTTAATTTTTTGTTTTCTTTTTTTATCAAAGAAACCAACAAGAAAAGAAATATACGCAATAACTTTATCTATTTTTGCATTTTTATTATCTATACGATTTCAAATTTTTTCTTTGCAAAAAGGATTTTATTATTTACTTTTAGGTATGTCTTTTTATTTGCTATCACAAGTCTTTATTCAAAAATGGCAGTTTGAAAAAGGTGAAGCATTTGTTTTTTATCAATTATTATTTGGTGTTTTTTTTCTATTGATCCATTGTCTTTACCGACAACAAATTCAATTTTCATCTTTGGTAGATGTTTCTTTGATACAATGGTTTATGTTTCTTATTATATCAGGATTTGGTTTTGCATATATTCAAAGTGTCTATATCAAATCTATAAATTCTATAGGCGCGTTAAAAACAAGCTTTTTTTTAAGTTTAAATCCCATATTTACATATGTTGAGTCTTTGATTTTCTTGGATGAGCATTTTTCTATTTTACATTTCTTTTCGTTTGTTTTATTAATTGGTGCAATCATACTTGTAAATTCTCAAAAACAAAAGAAAACAGATTGACTTTTGTTTATATTTTAGTATAATTACAAATGCGGCAATCACTAGGATATAAGAGTCCTCGACCTATATCTTGGGATTCGCTAAGTTAAATATAAGGAGGAAAACAAATGTTAACTAGAGAAGAAAAAACTGCTATTATGAAGCAATATGCAACTAAAGAAGGAGATACTGGTTCTCCAGAAGTACAAATCGCTGTATTAACTGCAGATATCAACAAATTAAATGAACACTTTAAAGTTCATAAAAAAGACTATCATTCAAATAGAGGTCTTTTAAAGAAAATTGGTAGAAGAAGAGATTTATTAAAATATTTAAAAAATAAAGATCTTGACAGATATACTGCATTAGTTGACAAATTAGGATTAAGAAGATAGGATATTGCCTCGCAATATCTTTTTCTTTTTGTATCTTTTTATCGAAAAATTAGTTATAATAAATAAGTCAATATTGTTTGAAAGGATGGTGATTTTATGTTTTGTAAAGATAACGATGTTCCCGAGAGTTACATAAGACATAGAAAAATCAACTTGGAGGAACAATTATGGAAGAAAGAATTGAAGAATTAGAAAGACTTATTAAGGAATTATTAGAAAAAAGACAATATCATCAAATTAGAGAATTATTAGCAGTTTATAATGAGGCTGATATTGCAGAGGTTATTGAAACGATTGACAATAAAGAAGAACAAATGATTATTGAATCTCTCACAACAAGAGAAATTGGACAAATTATGAATGATTTATATTCAGATGACGCTGTGGATATGTTAGAAGAAATGCCGGCTAATGTTGTTAAAAAAGTTTTAGCAGCTACAGATAAAGAAACAAGACGTGATATTAATAGTTTATTAAAATATCCTGAAGATTCAGCAGGAAGTATCATGACTGTTGAATTTGTTGATTTATGTGCTTATATGAGTGTAGCTGGTGCGATAGAGCGTATTAGACAAACTGGAGTAGATAAAGAAACGATTAATATTTGTTATGTGACTGATGCACAAAAACACCTACTTGGTATTATATCATTAAGAGAGATTATCTTATCTCATGCAGAGGATATGATCAAAGATATTATGAATGAAAATATTATCACTGTACATACTTTAGATGACCAAGAAGAAGTTGCTAAACAATTTCAAAAATATGACTTTACTGCTATGCCGGTTGTAGATAATGAAAATCGTTTAGTTGGTATTATTACTGCTGATGACATTATGGATATTTTAGAAGAAGAAGCTACAGAAGATATTGAGATGATGGCTGCCATTACACCGACAGACCAACCTTATATGAAAACAAGTGTTTGGGAAACATATAAAAAACGTATTCCTTGGTTATTGTTATTGATGATTTCAGCCTCTATTACAGGAAAAATTATTCAAGGTTTTGAAGCTGCTTTATCATCATGTGTTATTCTAACTTCGTTTATCCCAATGTTAATGGATACGGGTGGAAATTGTGGTTCACAAGCATCTGTTTCTGTTATTCGTGCTTTATCATTAGATGAAGTTGAATTTAAGCAACTACCTCTTGTTATCTTTAAAGAAATACAAGTTTCTTTGATGGTAGGTGCTACACTTTCGATAGCAAATTTTATAAAAATATTAGTTATTGATCAAACGAGTATACTCGTTGCATTTGTTGTATGTATGACATTATTTGTGACTGTTGTTGTAGCTAAATTTGTAGGTTGTGCTTTACCAGTTATTGCAAGCAAGATTGGTTTTGATCCAGCTGTTATGGCAAGTCCATTTATTACAACAATTGTGGACGCTTTATCGTTACTTGTATATTTCAATGTTGCAGGAATATTTTTGAATCTTTAGAGCAATGAATTGTTTCATTGTTC
>CALDMQ010000251.1 GCA_937917505.1 uncultured Erysipelotrichaceae bacterium
TTCTTTGATTAGCACCTTTTTGTGCTTTTGTTATGTATGACTTATAATCATCAATATTTTTTTGATAAAGTTCACTACTCGCATCAACAATATCTGCTACAAAAATATTATATACATTAACTTGTCCATTTGGTAAATAAATATAGACTTTTGGATGTTCTTGATAAAAACCTTTTTTCACATAATAGCGCAAATCATGAAAACGCGAACCATTTTTCATATTATGTCCATAAATAATTGTATTGTCATCTTGAAAATCCTTTGTATTAATTTCATCAATAAAAATTTGTCCAGCACTATTGCTTTGATGATCAATATCTGTCCTTAAATAAGTATCATTATTTTTCCCTTTTAAAATAGGTTCATCTATTTTTGTATCAGGAATATATAACCAACCTATAACATCTGGATTTTGCTTTTGAAGTTTTTCAAAATCAATCTTTCTATCCTCAGGATCATCTTTTTCTTCAACATAATTCACTATCAATTCATTAGATTTATTTTCAATCGTACGATAATTGATGAAAATTTGTACTAATTGATAAGCAGAATAAACAAACACACAAATACAAATCATTAATAGAATTTTACGAATCCAATTTTTCATTACACATTAAACTTGAAGAACATGATGTCTCCATCCGCTCCTACATATTGTTTTCCTTCTTGACGAATTTTACCAGCATCTCGCAAAGCATGTTCACTTCCATATTCCATCAAATCGTCGTAACTATATGTTTCTGCTTTGATAAACCCTTTTTGGAAATCAGTATGTATAATTCCAGCCATTTCAGGTGCTAACATTCCTTTTTTAAACGTCCATGCACGAACTTCATCAACACCTACTGTAAAGAATGTATTTAACCCAAGTAAAGCATATGCTTCTTTAATCAATTTATCCAATCCACTTTCTTGAATTCCTAAATCTTGTAAAAACATCTCTTTATCTTCTTTATCAAGACCTACAAGTTCACTTTCAATCTTCGCACAAATTGGAACAACGTCACAGCCTTCGTTTTGTGCATATTCTTTTAATTGAATATAATAAGGATTATCATCTGGATTTTCTAAATCCTCTTCACCTAAGTTAGCAACATAAATAAGAGGTTTCATTGTCAATAATGTATATTGTTTAACAATATCTCTTTCTTCTTTAGAAAGCTCTATAATTCTTGCAGGTTTTCCTGCTTCTAAAATTTCTTTTAAAGGTGTTAAGACTGCCATTTCTGCTTGTGATTCTTTATCACCTGATTTCGCTTTCTTTTCAATCTTACCAATTCTTTTATCTACTGTTTCTAAATCTGCAAAAATCAATTCTAAGTTAATTGTTTCTACATCACGCACTGGATTAACATCACCATCAACGTGAGTA
This sequence comes from uncultured Erysipelotrichaceae bacterium, assembly GCA_937917505.1. Classification (GTDB taxonomy): domain Bacteria; phylum Bacillota_I; class Bacilli_A; order Erysipelotrichales; family Coprobacillaceae; genus CALDMQ01. Next base: position 1,373 of record CALDMQ010000251.1, read on the forward strand.
ATATCCTTATCTCTAAAACAACGTACAACTTCACAGATTGCATCTGTTTCTCTAATATTTGCTAAGAATTTATTTCCTAAACCTTCACCACGACTTGCTCCTTTGACAAGTCCTGCGATATCTGTAAATTCAAAAGTTGTTGGAATTGTTTTTTTCGGATTAAAAATCTTTGTTAGTTCTTCTAAACGATGATCAGGTACTTCAACGACACCTACATTTGGATCAATTGTCGCAAATGGATAATTTGCTGCTTCTACCTGAGCATTTGTAATTGCATTAAATAATGTTGATTTTCCAACATTTGGTAAACCAACGATTCCAGCTGTTAAAGCCATGTCTATCACTCCATTTCTTATTCATTTTATCTAAAATCTTACAAAAAATCAATTCTATTTGTGTTGTTCATTGCTTTTGTTTATAATGATATCGAAAGGGTGATTGTATGGAAAAGTTTTATCAAAAGATGTTTGTGTCATTACATCATTCACCCATTCTTAAAAAGGTTATTCTAATAATGAATCACTATTTTCCATATATATTATTTTTTATTTACCCTGCGGTATTAATTTATTTATTTTTTAATAATCAACAGTTATTCTTGTCAACACTTATTAAGCCAATGTTTGCATTTATTTTTGTGAGTGTTTTTCGAAAGGTCATCAATCGCCCACGTCCTTATGAAATCATGGATATGGACCCTTTGAAAAGACATAAAAGTGGAGAATCTTTTCCTAGTCGTCATGCTATGAGTGCTATGATTATTTCTTTGATGTGTTTAGATGTTCATATAACTTTAGGAATTGGATGTTTAATTGTTGCTATATTTATATGTTTATCACGTATTTTAACAGGAGCTCATTTTATTAGTGATGTCCTTGCATCTGTTGTTATTGCAATTATAATTTATTTGATTTAGGGGGAGGAACGAAAATGTTATCAGATATATTTCAAGAAGTTTATAATATTTTTAAGATGAATTTTTATAAATCTATGTGCGATAATTCTAGAGAATTGACTATGCAAGAAGCTTTTAGTTTAGATATTATTTATATGTTAAAAAATCCAACAATTTTAGAGTATGCAAATTATATGAAGATTTCTCAACCTAATGCGACTTATAAAATTAATCAATTAATGCAAAAATGATAAACGTGCTTTTCGTTTACAAGTCACACCTAAGTTTCTAGAATGTTATCGTGATAATGATCGTTTTATCCAACAAACATTAACTGATATAGAAAATCATTTTGATAAAGATGATGTTGAAACTCTCAAAAAAATGTTATTAAATATCAAAGAACAATTACTATAAAATCATGAAATAAACCGAGTAAGTGAAGCACTTATCCGGTTTATTTTACATTTTCAATCATTCTTTTTTTAATGAATGGAAAGGTATTTTAATATATCTTGCTCATTGATATTTGTCATCTTGACAATATCTATATCTTTTCATACTTCTATATCCCCTTGACTTCCATATAACTTTTGTTCCCCCCCTCATTTATATATTCTTTATTTCTTATCAATTTTCTTTTATTATTTAATTAAAATTTTTTAATTATTTTATTGACTTTTCACAGTGAAAGATATAATATACTTAAAAAGTTTTAAGTATAAGGAGAATACTATGATTAAAATTATGACTGACTCTACTTCGGATATAGATCTAGAGTATGCTAAAAAATTAAATATTGAAGTTGTACCATTAAAAGTTATCTTCGGACAAAAAGAATACAAAGATCGTGTCGATTTACAACCAGAACAATTTTACGACTTACTTGCTTCTTCAAATTCCCTTCCATCAACATCACAACCATCCCCACAAGATTACTTAGATATTTATGAAAAAATCAAAGAAAATAAAGATACTTTGATTGTCATCACTTTATCTAGTGTATTAAGTGGTACTTATCAAAGTGCTTGTATCGCAAAAGATTTAGTCGACTACGAAAACATCTATATTATTGATAGTTTAAATGCGACACAAGGGTTAAGATTGATCGTAGAAAAAGCTGTTCAATTAAGAAACAACGGCTTATCTGTTCAAGAAATTGTTAATGTGATTGAAGAATACAAAACAAGAGTACATATTTATGCCTATGTTGATACTTTAGAATATTTTTATAAAGGTGGAAGGCTTTCTAAAACAAGCGCGACAGTAGGTACAATGTTAAAATTAAAACCTATTGTTGGATTGAAAAATGGAACTTTAGATGTTTTCGCCAAGGCAAGAGGAGCATTAAAAGCTACTACTAAAGTTATTGATGTTATTAAAGAGCATGGTGAAATAGATTTAGATGAACCTATTTCTATAGGATATACAGGTGATACATCTGGATTAGATAAATTTGAAAATAATTTAAGAGAAGAGTTTGGGTTCGATGAAGTTCTTCACGGTTATGTAGGTCCTGTGATTGGAACACACGCTGGTCCAGGAGCACGTTTAATTGCATATGTTACCAAACAATAAAAAAAGAAGGTGTTTGTAATAATATGACAATAATCTTTTTAACAGTTTTACATTACTCACATTGTTAAAAAAGATTATCATATCACACAAATATCTTCTTTTTAATGTATATTGCATAGTTTCAATCCAATGTGTACAAGACTCATTAATTCTACATACCATGCACCATATTTTTCATTGTGTATTTTGAATTTAAAATGTACTATTCAGTCTTAAACTGAGATAGCACTGCTTTACAAACAGATGTAGAAATTGTCCTCATTCCACTCATAAGCTATACTTTCATCACAATCTTATCCATACACTTTCTTATCGTTTTATAAAATCATTAAAAAAAGTGCCTTAGCACTTTAATCTTCACTATCATGAGGAATGACTTTTTTTAGTCTCTTTTCAAAATCCCTACGAGAGAACATCACAATCGCCCCACAACCTAAACATTTTATTTTAATATCTGCACCCATTCTAATAATCTTCCATTGATTAGACTTCTTACAAGGGTGTTGTTTTTTCATTTCAACAATATCATTCAAATTATACTCCATACTTACCCTTCTCTCCTTAAATAAGCTTCTAATGTATTTTCTAATAACATTGCAATTGTCATTGGACCAACTCCACCTGGAACTGGTGTGATATAAGATGCAATATCTTTGACATCATCAAAATCAACATCTCCACAAAGTTTATTATTCTCATCACGATTAATTCCTACATCCAAAACAACCGCACCATCTTTCACATAGTCCTTTGTAAAGAATTTTGCTTTACCAATAGCCGCTATTAAAACATCAGCACGTTGACATACTTCTTTTAAATTTTGAGTTTTAGAATGAGCAATTGTCACTGTTGCATTTTTTTGTAAACACATTAAAGCAACAGGTTTTCCTACAATATGACTTCTCCCTACAACTACAACTTCTTTACCCGTTACATCATAGCCTATTTCATCTAATAAAACCATCATACCTTTAGGTGTGCATGGTTGAAGTCCATCATCCCCAAAAAATAAATGTGATACATTTAATGGGTGAAAACCATCAACATCTTTTGATGGATCAATAACATCTAAAATTGTTTCTTCATGAATATGCTCTGGTAATGGTAATTGTACCAAAATACCATCAACACTCTCATCACGATTCAAACCTTCAACAACTTCAATTAATTCTTCTTGAGATACAGAAGCATCTAATTTAATAAGTTCTGATAATATACCTACATATGCACAACCTCTTTCTTTATTACGTACATATGTTTGACTTGCTTGGTTATCCCCTACCAACACAACTGTTAACTTCGGTATTCTTTTACCTGCTTGATGTAATTGTTCAATTTTAGTTTTTAATAAATCTTTCCTTCGATTAGAAATCAATTTTCCATCAATATTCATGTTTTCCACTCTCCTTGTATTTTAATTATTATAATAGATTATGTGATTAAAGTAAAACAGATATTCATTCATAACACTTTTTCTTTAGCTACATATATTATTATGGAGTGATTTTATGTACAAACAAACTGCTTATCGTGTTTCTATCGTCACTATCTTCTTTAATATTCTTTTAACCCTTTTTAAATTATGGGCTGGATTAGTCGGTCATTCTTTAGCAATGATTAGTGATGCTTTACATTCATTAAGTGATGTCATCAGCACAGCTATCCTAATGGTTGGCATTCACTTTTCTACCATGAAAGCCGATCGTCAACACCCTTATGGTCATGAAAGAATAGAATGTATTTCTTCTTTAATCTTAGCTTTTATTCTTATTTTTACTGGATTACAAATTGCCTATCAAAGTCTTACATCTTTATTCCAACCACACGATTTACACATACCATCACGTATTGCTTTTATAGCAGCAATTATATCCATTATAATCAAAGAACTTTTGTATCACTATACCAAACACTATGCCACAAAATTACAATCCACTTCTTTATTAGCAGACGCATGGCATCATCGTAGTGATGCACTTTCTTCAATCGGAAGTTTTATTGGAATTGGTTTATCAATATTAGGTTATCCTCTATGTGATAGTTTTGTTGGACTCTTCATGAGCTTATTTATCCTAAAACCTGGTCTTAGTATTTTTTATCATGCTTCTATAAGTTTAGTTGATCATAGTTGTAGTGATGATATTTATCAAAGTTTATTTCAATTCATTCAAAATCAAGAAGGTGTTTTACACATTGATGTCTTAAAAACAAGAATGTTTGCGGAAAAATACTATGTAGATTTAGAGATTTCTGTTGACCAAACACTTTCATTACAAGAAGCACATTGTATTGCTCATCGTGTTCACGATCATTTAGAACAAGAATTTCCTAATATAAAACATTGTATGATTCATGTAAATCCAAATGAAAAATAGAGAGATATTTCTCTCTATTGTGGTGTCACAGTTTGATCAGGTGGTGTTGGAACAACTGGTGCCACCGGTGGATTAGCAACTGGTTTCGTTCCAACCAAAACAACTTTATCACGTTTTTTATAATTACTATAAGCTTCTTTCTTTTTAGAAATCAACTTCCCATTCTTATCATAAACATAGCGATAAGATTGAGCAGTCGCTCCATTATACCCTGATGTTTTGACTTTTGTTTTACCAACTTCTAAAGTTGGATCATTAACTTCTTTTGTTATAAATGGTTTAGACGATAATTGTTCACTTGTTATTTTGACCTTTGTTCCATTGACATTAGTTCCAACAATCTTTGCATATAAACGACTATGACTATAAGACATGACTATCTTAATTGGATAATCTGTATTATTTTTAAATTTAAAATCAGGTCCTCCCCAAGATACCGTAGCATCTCTACCAATAGGTACATAACTTGATACATAACTATGATTGTATCTTAATGTGACCTCTAAATTTGATAACATAACAGCATTATATAATGTAGATGAAGTTTGACAAACTCCTCCACCAACTTCATCAATTGTTTCTCCATCTTTATATGCCGCTGCAGCTCCAAACCCTCTTGATATTGTTCGTTGTCCAACAACATTGTTAAACGAAAATTCTTCACCTGGTAATAAAATCGTATTACATTTTAAACCTGCTAAACGTACGTTATTCTTACGTACAGATGATCCACTCACATATGTTGAATAACTTCCTAATGTATCTCTAAACAAATTCTTTTCTAAATCTGCTTTAGAAATTTGAGGTTGTGTAATAATAGCTTTAACTTCAAAAGTTTTACCAGATTTCACTTTTGAAAAAGCTTTTTTAGCATCATCTAATTGATAATCAATTCCAACTTGCCCATCAATAATTTGATTATTTTTCTTATTAAGCGAAGCATTCTTAGCTTCTCGACATAACTCTTTATGCATAGCTTCCATTTCGCCATCTTCTAATCTATTTTCAACCAATTGACATTCAATTTTCTCTTTAAAATCATAACAATTTAAAGCATCTTTAATTTGTTTCATCGTTTGATCAATTGTTACTTTTTCTCCATCTTTTCCTTTTGTAAAAATAATAGAATTATCACCTAATTTATAAGTCGTAGGTATTGTTGTATCATAATTCAAAAGTCCACTTGCTTGGATACTTGCTTTTAATTGATCTTCATTTTTAATTGTGATTGGAGCAATAAAATCTTCTCCTACAAAATAATGATAACCTCTTGTGAAAAAAGATGAATCTATATCTTTAATAATATCATTAACAGCTTGTTCTCCATGAAAAGCAACATTATCTTTTAGATCAATTTGATACTCTTTATCATGAATTGTTAAAACCATTTTTAAATCCTGTGTATCTTTCGCAAATTGTTCACTTAACGCTGTCACTGCTTCTTGTTTTGACATAGAGCCTACATCAATACTATTAATTGTTGTATTTCTAGTAAAATCACTTAAACCAGCAACAAAGCAAAGACCTAGATATATAATTAAAATTCCTCCAACAACTCCTAAAAAGATTTTCACTTCTTTTCTTAAAGTTCTTTTTGCTTTCATTTTGTTCTTCACCTCATATCTCTTATATCATATCCTATAAGCCATGATAACTCAAGCAAAAAACTTAGTTCAATTTACCACAAATAAATACATATTTTTTAATGAAAAGCTAATAGAAAACAACCAAGCCAGCTTTATATCTTTTACTTAAAAAAGTAGGAAATCATAACTTCCTACTTTTTATTTAAAATATGTCGTGCAATTAAAATACCATTAGCACCTGCTTGAGCAAGTCCTCTTGTTAAACCTGCACCATCACCACCAACATACAATCCATCAATTTCACTTTCAAATCCTTCTCTAACCTTTGGTCTTGCTGAATAGAACTTCGCTTCTACACCATATAATAATGTATGTTCATTCGCAATACCTGGAGTCACATGATCTAAAGCTTCAATCATTTCAATAATTGATTTCATTGTATTGTAAGGAAGCACAAGTCCTAAATCACCTGGAACTGCTTCTGGTAACGTCGGATTTGTATACCCTTCTTTTAAACGTTTATGCGTTGTACGTCTACCTCTTTTAATATCTCCATAACGTTGTACAATAATACTTCCATGAGATAACATATTTGCAAGTCTTG
>CALDMQ010000252.1 GCA_937917505.1 uncultured Erysipelotrichaceae bacterium
TTTATATTTTTAACAATAATCTTATTATATGAGTTTAAAATGTTTTAAAGCATTATAAACACCATCATGATATAAATCAGTTGTTTGATAAGTGACTTTATCAAATAAAACAGGATTAGCATTTCCCATTGCAATTGATTCTTTTGTGTATGTTAACATTGGTAAATCATTTGTAGAATCTCCAATACTGATTGTTTGATTAAGAGTCATACCTAGATGATCAATCATCATTTGAATACCTGTTGCTTTTGATATACCAAGAGGAACGATTTCAATAAATTGTTTATCTCTTTGAATAATATGGAAATAAGGTGTTAAAAATTCTTTAAATCTTTCAATATCCGCATCTTCACTATACCACGCTGCACATTTATCAAATAAAATATCATCATCTCTTGTATATGTAAAAGCTGGATGTTTAGCATCTAAGTAGTTTTGTTTGATTTGTTCTATTGCTTCGTGATGAGAAACATGAGGGAAGAATGCACCTTGTTTTCCTTCTAAAACATTATCAATACCACAATCAAAAGACATTTGAATGATGTCTTTTCTTAATTTTTCGTTTAATTCTTTATGAAATAAAACTTGTCCTTGATACTCAATATAAGTTCCACAACCACAAATATAACCATCAAAACCAATATTTCTAATAGATGAATCAATTGTAGAAATTGGTCTACCTGTATTGATTATACAAATATGTCCATTCGTTCTTGCTTGATGAATTGCTTTGATTGTTGAAGTGGGGATAAAACCATCTTCTTCGTTAGAAAGTGTACCATCTATATCAAAAAATATAATTCTTTTCTCCATAATAAATCCTCCATTCTTCTTTTATCATATCTTGATTAAAAGAGTTGTCAAGTCTATTTGTTTTGTTGTCAAAAAAATAGGTGCATGATATAATATTTTCAGTTTTGAAAAGAATTAAGGAGGTTTCCTATGTATCAAATATTAAAGAAAGAAAAATTAAATGATGTTGTTGAATTGATGGAAATTCATGCACCATATGTTGCTAGAAAATGCGAACCTGGTCAATTTATTATATTACGAGTTGGAGAAGATGGAGAAAGAATTCCTTTAACAATTGCAGATTATGATAGAGAGAGAGAGTCTATTACAATTATTTACCAAATTGTTGGTTATTCTACACGTATGTTATCATTATTAAATGAAGGTGATGAACTAACAGATTTTGTTGGTCCTTTAGGAGTTCCAACAGAGTTACATGCTTCTAAACATGTTGTAGGTGTTGCTGGAGGTGTGGGAAGTGCACCTTTATATCCACAACTGAGAGCATTGGCACAAATGGGGGTATCGGTTGATGTTATCATTGGTGGAAGAGAAGCTCAATATGTTTTGTGGGCAGATAAATTTAAAGAATTCTGTAATCATGTTTATATTATGACAGATGATGGAAGTCTTGGAGAACAAGGCTTAGTTACTCAAAAATTACAAGAACTTATTGATGTTAAGGAATACATTGATGAAGTGATTGCGATTGGTCCAGTCCCAATGATGAAGGCTGTAGTAGGTGTTACAAAACCACATAATATCAAAACATCTGTTTCTTTAAATCCAATTATGATTGATGGAACTGGGATGTGTGGATGTTGTCGTGTGAGTGTTGATGGAAAGATTAAGTTTGCTTGTGTTGATGGTCCTGATTTTGATGGATTGCTTGTAGATTTTGATGAATTAATGGCTCGTCAACGTATGTTTAAAGAAGAAGAACACCAAGTCGATGAAAATGCTAATCATATATGTAATTTAATGGGAGGTGTCAAATAATGCCGAATATGTCATTAGAAAAGGTGAAAATGCCAGAACAAGAACCTCAAATCAGAAATCAAAACTTCAAAGAAGTGGCTTTAGGTTATACCAAAGAACAAGCTATGGAAGAAGCAACACGCTGTTTAAATTGTAAACATCGTCCTTGTACAACTGGTTGTCCAGTTGGTGTTCCTATTCCTGAGTTTATTCAACAAGTCGCTCAAGGAAATTTTGAAGAAGCTTATGAAATTATCACAAGTGAAAATGCCTTACCAGCTATTTGTGGTCGTGTATGTCCTCAAGAAAATCAATGTGAAGGAAAATGTGTCCGTGCAATTAAAGGTGAGTCAGTAGGGATTGGTCGTTTAGAAAGATTTGTGGCTGATTATCATCGTGAACATGGAACACAAAAGAAAAATACAGTTGTAAAAAACAATAAAAAAGTAGCTATTGTAGGAAGTGGACCAGCGGGTATGACTTGTGCTGGAGAACTTGCTAAAAAAGGTTATGATGTGACTGTATTTGAAGCATTACATAAAACAGGTGGTGTTTTATCGTATGGAATTCCTGAATTCCGTTTGCCTAAAGAACTTGTACAAAAAGAAATTGATGGTGTTGCATCTTTAGGCGTGAAGTTTATTACAAATGTTGTAGTAGGAAGATCAATCACAATTGATGAATTACAAGAACAGGGGTATGAAGCCATCTTTGTAGGAAGTGGTGCAGGATTACCACGTTTCCAAAATATACCTGGTGAAAATTTAAATGGTGTTTATGCGGCTAATGAATTTTTAACACGTGTAAATTTAATGAAAGGTTATGAATTTCCACATCATCCAACACCAGTGAAGATTACTGATACAGTTTGTGTCATTGGAGCTGGAAATGTTGCCATGGATGCCGCAAGAACTGCGAAGCGTTTAGGAGCAAAAAATGTATATATCGTTTATCGTCGTGGTGAAAATGAAATTCCTGCAAGAGCAGAAGAAGTTCATCATGCTAAAGAAGAAGGGATTATTTTCAAACTTCTTACAAATCCAGTGAAAATCAATGGAAAAGATGGTTGGGTTGAATCTATGGAGTGCGTAGAAATGGAACTTGGAGAACCAGATGAAAGTGGGAGAAGACGTCCTGTTGTTAAAGAAGGTTCCGAGTTTACAATTGAAACAGGTACAGTTATTGTATCTATAGGTCAAAGCCCTAATCCATTAATCAGACAAACAACACCTGGCTTAGATACACAAAAATGGGGCGGTATCATTGTGGATGAAGATACAATGAAAACTTCAAAAGAAGGTGTTTATGCTGGTGGTGATGTTGTGACTGGTGCAGCGACTGTTATTTTGGCTATGGGTGCTGGAAAGAAAGCGGCTCAAGCAATAGATAAGGCATTCCATGAAAAATAAGAAATCTCTTTTTCAGATTGTCT
>CALDMQ010000253.1 GCA_937917505.1 uncultured Erysipelotrichaceae bacterium
AATTAGATGAATTAGGAATTGGGGTTGTAAGTCATGAATAAAAGAATTGATTGTGTTTTAAACGAAATGAAAGAAAGAGGAATGGATCATTTAATCATTTGTGATCCTTCTTCTATCGATTATTTAATTGGATATAAAAATAATCCAGGTGAAAGAATGTATGCATTTGTTTTATCATTAGATGAGGATCATACATTATTTATGAATAATTTATTTTATTTAGATCAAGAATTAAATTTTAATATTGTATGGTATAACGATACTGATGACTATGTATCTATGCTCGCAGATTATTTAAAAGATGCAAATTGTGTAGGTGTTGATAAATTATTTCCAGCAAAGTTCTTATTACCATTAATGGCACAAACAAATGATGAATCTTGTTTCGAATTAGGTTCTATTTGTATTGATTATATTCGTATGAAAAAAGATGAAAATGAATGTAATTTGATGAGAGAAGCAAGTCGTATTAATGATTTAGCTATTAATCAAGTGATTCAATTATGTGCAACAGGAAAGTTTACTGAAAAAGAAATAGCTGATCAATTAGCAGATATTTATAATTCACATGGATGTGAAGGCTTTTCATTCTCGCCAATCGTTGCCTATGGAGCCAATGGTGCAAATGGTCATCATGAATGTGATCAAAGTACATTAAAAGTGGGGGACAGTATTGTCATTGATATGGGATGTGTTTATAAAGGATACTGTAGTGATATGACAAGAACTGTTTTCTATAAAGAAGTCAGTGAGGATAAGAAAAGAGTTTATGAACTTGTAAAAAAAGCAAATGAAGCTGCCGAAGCCATGATTAAACCTGGTGTGAAGTTATGTGACATTGATAAAACTGCTAGAGATATTATTGCTGAAGGTGGATATGTTGCCGAGTTTAATCATCGTTTAGGTCATTTTATTGGTAGGGACGTCCATGAATATGGTGATGTATCTTCATCTTTTGATATGGAAGTTGAAGAAGGTATGATTTTCTCTATTGAACCGGGTGTTTATATTCAAGGTGATTTTGGTGTCAGAGTTGAAGATTTGGTTTTAGTGACTCAAGATGGTTGCGAAGTTTTAAATTCTTATACAAAAGATTTATTAGTGATAGGTTAGGAGCAGTCCTAATCTTTTTTGTTGCATATGAAAATTAAGATTTTATGATTTTTTCATGCTATAATTTAAATAGAGAGAAGAATGAAAATTTGTTGAGGTGAGGTGTGTTATGGAAGCTAAGAGAAAAAAGAAACTTATTAAACTTTATGAGGATAATTATAAAGAATGGATGTATTGATATGATGTTCAAGATTATGTGGGTAGAAATAAATATATCTATGAAAAATTTATAAAAGGTTCTTCTAGAGAGGAAGAGATTGATACGTGATTTAAATTAATAGATGATAAGCATTCTATTGTCTATTTAGGTGTTATAGAAGCATTAAGACATAATGATTATGAATATTTAGATAATGCTTTATATACCTATGTCAATCTTCGTTTAATAACAGATTTTATAGAAGGAAGTGGTT
>CALDMQ010000254.1 GCA_937917505.1 uncultured Erysipelotrichaceae bacterium
TTCTAATAAACATTGTTTTGTAGGTGATGGACAAACCATAACATCATGTAGATTTTCTTGATACCACTCATCATTTTCAATCATTTGTAAACTTCCTTCAAAATGTTTCCATTCACCATTTTGACTAATTCCTATCATATAAATATCATATTTTTTTCTATCTATATGAGACAATACAGAATATGCTGATTTTAAAGAAACACTATATTCAGTTGATTTTCCTCCAAAAATAATTGCGATTGTCTTTTTCATATACATTTCCCTCCAATAAAAAAACATTTTCATTTTGACAAGATAATCTTATCAAACACAAAAATGTTTTTTCTCAATATAAACAAAATGTTCTATGAAATTTTTATAAAGAAAACCTTACAATTTTCTTACAATACAGGAATAAAGACTTCAAATATGATTTTTTCCTCAAAACTTTGAACTTGAATTGTTCCCTGATGTTGCTCAACAATTGATTTTGTTATCGACAAGCCTAATCCAGCCCCTCCTGTTTTTGAAGTTCTTGAACTATCTAATCTAAAGAATTGTTCAAAGATATGCTCTAGTTTTTCTGGTGGAATAGTATTTCCTTCGTTTTCAAAAACAATCTTATATCCATGTTCTTCCTCTTTTAATGTAATATGTATATCAGTACTTTCAAAACTATAATTCACAGCATTTCTTAATAAGTTATCTAAAACTCTTTGCATCTTTTGTACATCACATTTCATTTCTAATGATTGTGGTGTATGTAAGATACATTTTAAATTCTTATCCTTCAACATAGGTTTAAATTCATATGTTAATTGTTCAAGTAATCTTACCATATCAACACGTGCTAATTCTAAAACTTGTTGCGTTAAGTTAAAACGTGTAATCTCGAAAAATTCATTAATCAGTTCTTCTAATCTTTCTGCTTTATTTAATGCGACTTCAATATAATGATCATGAGATTTTTCTGGAATACCTTTTTCATCTCTTAAAAGTGTTAAGTAACCAATGATTGATGTTAATGGTGTTTTTAAGTCATGAGCCAAATACACAACCAAATCATTTTTTCTTTGTTCCGCTTCTTTTGCTGCCCTAGCATTGAATTCAATATTTGTTTTGGTTTCATTTAATAAATCATTGATGTCTTTTAATTCTTCATAATCTAAACGAATCATACCTCTATTTTGATCGTGAATATTTTCAATACCTTTAACAATTTCTTTAACGTAGTTATAAGGTTTCTTTAATTCAAAATAAACAATTACCAAATAACCAACAATCAAAATAACTGGAATAAAGACATACATACCTGCTTGAAAGATTATTAATATTCTATAAATAGGATTGTCATAGCTCCATGAAATTGTCGAAGCAATTATCATACCACCAAAAAGCATACCAATGATCACAAATGTATAAAGAAAGGCATATCCAATAATACGTTTCATAGCTTGTCTTATCATTTGATCCTTATTTTTCAATTTGATACCCCACTCCCCATACAGTTTTTATAAACTTTGGATTTTTTGTTGATTCTTTTAGCTTTTCTCTAAGTCTTGCAATATGTGCCATCACAGTATTGTTATTATTTATATATTTTTCTTTCCATACTGCTTCAAATAGTTCTTCACTAGATACAACTTTTCCTTGTTTGGTACATAAATACCATAATATATCAAATTCTATAGGTGTTAAATCTAATAATTCTTTATACAAATAAACTTTATGTGTTTCTTTATTAATGATTAAACCTCTAATATCATATTCTAAAATTTCCTTTACTTCTTGAACATGATTATATCTTTTATAACGTCTTAACTGTGTCTTGACTCGTGCAACAACTTCTAATGGATTAAATGGTTTTGTAATATAATCATCAGCCCCCAATGTTAATCCCATGATTTTATCCATATCTTCTCCTTTTGCGGTTAACATAATCACTGGAAAGAAATACTCTTCTCTAATCCTTTGACATATACGAAAACCATCAATATCTGGCAACATGACATCTAAAACAGCTATATCTATTTGATTATTTTCAACACAACGTAAAGCATCTGTGCCATTATAAAACTTATAAACTTCAAATCCTTCATTATGTAAATACAATTCTAATAAATTTGCAATTTCTTCTTCATCATCAACAATTAATATTTTATCTGCCATTTTTTCACCCACTTACTCCCATATTATAACATACCCTAAAATAAAAAGAAAAGTGCCTTAGCACTTTCCCATTATTCAAATTCATTATTTTTAGCAACTTCTCTAATCCAAGATGCTGATTTCTTTTCTTTACGTTTATAACCATCATCTAAGCATACTCTCACAAATCCATAACGGTTTTTAAACGCATTACACCATGACCAGTTATCAATAACTCCCCAATAATGATATCCTAAACAGTTTGCTCCATCTTCAATAGCTTTAGCAATCCATTCTAAGTGATCTCTCACGAATTCAATACGGTAATCATCTTGAATCACACCATTTTCATCCATGAATTTTTCTTCGCCTTCAACCCCCATACCATTTTCTGAAATAAAGAATGGTAAATCTGGACATTCTTTTTTGATTTTCATACCAAAATCATAGATTCCTTTAGGATAAATTTCCCAACCACGATGCACATTCATCTTTCTTTCAGGCCAGATATAAGGTTTTGAAATACATGGTAAACCATTTTCATCAAATTTACTATCAGGTGCTTGAACACGTGTTGGTTGATAATAGTTAAATCCTAACCAATCGACTTTACCTTGAGCTAAAATTTCCTCATCCCCAACACGTCTATCAATCTTCACACCCCAATCATTTTCTACTGTATCAATAACATCTTCAGGTAAATGACCATGAGCCACAACATCTAACCACCAACGATTATGTAAACCATCTGTCATACGTACTGCTTCTAAGTCTTCTGGAGTTGGATTGTCTTTTGTATATGGTGGTGCAAAACAGTTAATCATACCAATTTTTGCATCTTTTCTGACAATACCATCTGCTTGTAATTGTCTAAAATTAGAAACTGCTAAGCAATGAGCTAACGTAATCCCATATTGCACATTAATAGATTGCTTAAAATCATGCAAATATGGATACCATTGTCCATGTAAAAATTGTGCTTCAGGTTCTACAATTGGTTCATTAAACGTAAACCAATATTTAATCTTATCTCCAAATTCGACCATTGCTTTTTTCACAAAATTTGCATAAGCTTCTACAACTTCTCTATTTGGCCATCCACCTCTTTTAACTAAGTATTCAGGCATATCAAAGTGATACATATTCATAAAAATATCGATACCATTTTCATTAGCACAATCAATTAACTTATGATACCATGCTGCGCCTTCTGGATTAATATTTCCATCTTGATCTAATAATCTTGTCCATTGCATAGAAGTTCTAAAAGATTTAAAATTTAAGCTTTTTAATAATTTAATATCATCTTCATATTTATGATACATATCATTTCCAACATATGATCCGATATTATTATGGAACGCATTAATTTCCATATCAGAATACATATCC
>CALDMQ010000255.1 GCA_937917505.1 uncultured Erysipelotrichaceae bacterium
CAATAAAAGTTGAATATCTTAAAAATTCTAGTTTGTTTGATTTGGAAGTCAAAGAATAAAAATGAAAGCTTGTAATATTGAGATAATGAATGTGTTATAGGTTTGTTAAAAGGAGGACTCAAGCGTAGTTATTACATATAGAGTTTGTAAAGTGTAAAATATAAATAAAACTTTATCTCCTGGAAAATATAATAAATTCAAAATTTGTTCAGTGGTTTATATTTGTTTAGTCAATATACTTTATGTTTTTCAGTTTCAATATGAGGATATAGTTATTCATACAAATTTTGATATTAGGAGAGAAATTTGATTATGAAAAAATAAAGGTTGAATTGTTTTCAGCCTTTTTCCTATATTTCTCTATTGTTTTGTGATAGAATAAACGCAAGGATGATGAAGATGACAAAAATAGTAAAGAAAACAAAACAAAAAGAAATTGTACAAGCACTAAATGAAGAAATGGTTGTAGCTTTTCCAACAGAAACTGTCTATGGTTTAGGAGTGAAATTTGGATCACAAAAAGCACTGGATAAGTTGATGGAAGCAAAGAATAGAGATTATTCTAAGGCTATTACTTTAATGCTTGCTTCTTCAAAGGATATTTCTAATTATGCTTATGTGAGTGAACAAGCACAAAAATTGATTGATGCTTTTATGCCTGGGATGATTACACTTGTTTTTAAGAAAAAAGAAAGTGTTGATGATTCTATGACAAATGGTAAAGAAACGATAGGCATAAGAATACCTGATAATGAATATGTTATAGGGTTATTAAAGGAAGCTGGGCCAATGCTTGTTACAAGTGCAAATTTATCAAATCATTCTAATACAACCTCTACACAAGAAGTTCTAGATCAATTAGATGGTCGTATAGATTATGTTGTTGAGGGGGAAACATCTGACAATATAGCAAGCACAGTTGTAGATGTGAGTAAAAATGAAATAAAAATATTGCGTGAGGGTAAAATTACAAAGAAAGATATAGAGGAGGTCATTCAATGAAAATAGCAGTAGCATGTGATCATGGTGGATTAAGATTAAAAAATGTATTAATTGAGGAAATGAAAAAACAGGGATATGAAGTTGTAGATTTTGGAACTTACAGCGAAGAAAGTTGTGATTATCCAGATTATGCTTCTAAGGCTGCAAAAGCAGTTGCAAGTGGTGAATGTGAAAAAGGTGTTGTTGTGTGCGGAACAGGAATTGGTGTTTCTATTACAGCAAATAAGGTGAAAGGTATTCGTTGTGCGTTGGTTCATGATGTTTTTAGTGCAAAAGCAACAAGAGGGCATAATGATACAAATATGTTAGCAATGGGACAAAGAGTCATTGGAGAAGGGTTAGCTCTTGAAATTCTAAATGCTTGGTTACACACTGATTATGAAGGTGGTAGACATGATTTAAGAATTCAAAAAATGATGGCATTGGAGGAAGAATAATGAGAGATACTCAAGTTTTTGAAAGCGTTGAAAGAGAATTAAATAGACAAAGAAATAATATTGAACTCATTGCTTCTGAAAACTTTGTATCTGAAGAAATTTTAGAATTGGCAGGATCTGTTTTAACAAATAAATATGCTGAAGGGTATCCTCAAAAAAGATATTATGGCGGTTGCCAGTTTGTTGACGAGGTAGAAGATTTAGCAAGAAATCGTTTGAAAGAGTTATTTGGTTGTGAACATGCGAATGTACAACCACACTCTGGTGCTCAAGCTAATACTGCTGTTTATTTAGCAGTTTTAAATCATGGAGATAAAGTGTTAGGTATGTCTTTAGCTGATGGTGGTCATTTAACTCATGGACATCCATTAAATTATTCAGGAATTAACTATGAATTTTATAGTTATGGTGTTTCAAAAGAAACAGAAATGATTGATTATGATGATTATAAGAAAAAAGTTGAAGAGATTAAACCGAAATTAGTTGTTGCTGGAGCAAGTGCTTATTCAAGAGTGATTGATTTTGAATTGATGGCTAAAATTGCTCATGATAATGGTGCTTTATTTATGGTAGATATGGCACATATTGCAGGATTAGTCGCAACTGGTTTACATCCATCACCATTTCCTTATGCAGATATTGTCACAACAACGACTCATAAGACGTTAAGAGGACCTCGTGGTGGAGTGATTATGTGTAAACAAGAATTAGCTGCGGATATTGATAGAGCAGTATTCCCTGGTATGCAAGGAGGACCTTTAATGCATATCATTGCTGCTAAAGCGACTTGTTTCTATGAAGCGTTACAACCTGAATTTAAAGATTATGCTATGCAAGTTGTAAAAAATGCGAAAGCTTTGGAAAAATCTTTAAAAGAAGAAGGATTTAGGTTAGTTGCTGATGGAACAGATAATCATTTGATTTTAGTAGATGTGAAAGCGAGTTGTGGTATTAGTGGGAAAAAGGCTGAAAGGCTATTGGATGAAATCAATATCACAGCAAATAAAAATGCTATTCCTTTCGATACTGAAAAACCATTTAAAGCTAGTGGTATTCGTGTAGGCACTCCTGCTATGACAACAAAAGGTTTTGATGAAAATGATTTTAGAGAAGTGGGCAAAATTATTGCTTTTCGTTTAAAGAATGAAGAAACTGATGAAATCAAAGCAGAATGTTTAAAACGTGTTAAAGCTTTAACTGATAAAGTGGTAATGTATCAAAATATAACATATTTGAAATAAGGGGAATAAATTTCCCTTTTTTATTGTTTTCAATTAAAAAAATGTTGACATATTCGTATTTTTATATAAACTATATTCAGACAATAAGAATAGAGGCGCATTGATCAAAAGTATCTCTTTATAATGTTTGGTGACAGTAAAGAGTGAAAGGGTGAGATGCCGAAGGAATAAAAGACACCAAGCTTTTTATTCCTGGGTCCTTATAAAATATATAAGGGACTGTCACATTTATGTGGAGAGCTATCTAAGTCAATGAATGTTTACTCATGAGTTTTGATAGTGTTCTTGCTGTCAAAACTTTTTTTATGGAGGAAACGTTATGAATTTTATTGGAACAATTTGGTCAATTCTACCAGCTATTATAGCGATTGGAATTGCTTTAAAAACAAAAGAAGTTTATTTATCGTTATTTATTGGTATCTTTGTAGGAGCTTTATTATTAAGTGATTTTCATGTTGTGGCTACAATTGAGAAATTGTTTGAAGTGATGATTGCGAATTTATCAGATCCTTGGAATGTAGGAATTCTTTTGTTTCTAGTATCATTAGGAACGATTGTGACTTTGACAACAAAAGCAGGTGGAAGTCAAGCATATGGAAATTGGGCACAAAAGAAAATTAAAAATAGAAAAAGTGCATTATTTTCAACATTTGGTTTAGGTGTTCTTATTTTTGTAGATGATTATTTTAATTGTTTAACAGTAGGAAGTGTCATGAGAGATATTAGTGATAAGTTTCAAATATCACGTGCAAAACTTGCTTATATTATAGATGCAACTGCGGCACCGATTTGTATTATCGCGCCTATTTCAAGTTGGGCAGCAGCTGTATCAGGGTATACAAGTGGAGATGGGTTTACATTGTTTTTACAAACAATTCCTTTTAATCTTTATGCATTGTTGACAATTGTTATGGTTATTCTTGTCATTGTATTAGGATTGGATTTTGGTAGTATGGCTGAACATGAACAAGTTGCAAGTGAGGGTGATGTTCATTTTGGAAGTCATGATTATCAAGAGGTAGAAGATATAGAAATATCTTCAAATGGGAAAGTCATGGATTTGGTTTTACCTATTATTTTTCTTATTATAAGTTGTGTTATTTGTATGGTTTATACTGGTGGCTTTTTTGAGGGTGTTTCATTTGTAGAAGCTTTTAGTGCATGTAATGCTTCATTAGGTTTGGTATTAGGTTCATTTATGACATTGGTTTTTATATTTGTTTTATATCTTCCTAGAAAAGTGATTTCATATGATGAATTTGCAAAATCTATTCCTCAAGGATTTAAAACAATGGTGCCTGCAATGGTTATTTTAACATTTGCATGGACATTGGGTGATATTGTATCAACACATTTACAAGCAGGACTTTTTGTTCAAACAATGTTAAGACACTATGATATTGCGACATTTATCTTACCGGCATGTTTGTTTGTGATAGGGAGTGGATTATCATTTGCAACAGGGACTTCATGGGGAACTTTTGGAATTTTAATTCCTATTGTGACAGGGTTATTTGTAGAAACTGATATAATGCTTGTTATATGTATTTCTTCAGTTTTAGCTGGTGCAGTATGTGGAGATCATATTTCTCCAATATCAGATACAACAATTATGGCTTCAGCAGGAGCACAATGTCATCATGTTTATCATGTTTCTACGCAAATTCCTTATGCCATGGTGGTTGCTATTTCATGTTTTGTAGGATATATATTTGCAGGAATTACACAAAATGTTTTTATAACATTTATAAGTGGATTGTTAACGTTGTTAACAATTATATTCTTTATTTATAAGAGAAGTTCAAGAGCTTAGGAAGTATCGAAAGGTACTTCTTTTTATATTTTAAAACAATTAGAAAATATTTGTTGATTAACGTTATAAGTATTTAAAAAATAATATAATCATTGTAAGATATGTAATATATGGAATAAATTTGTTAATTAAGGAGTTATTATGTGTGGAAGATATTATATTGATAAAGATACTTTTCAAATTATCAAACAACAATTAGATGAAGAATGTGATGTAGAATGTGATCAAGGAGATATTCTTCCAAGTCAACAGATTCCTATTCTTTATCAAGAAAATAAAAAGATAAAAATGACAAAGAAGACATGGGGATATACATCTTCGAAATATCAAGGAAGAATCATTAATGCAAAATGTGAAACATTATTTGAAAGAGTGATGTTTCAAAAAGATATTTATAACAATAGATGTCTTATTTTTGCTAAGGGATTTTATGAATGGGATTCTTTAAAGCATCGATTCCGTTTCGAGAATAATCAAAAAGCATTATATTTTGCTGGCATATATCATGGTGAAGAAGTTGTAATTATTACAACGAAAGCCAATAATGTTATTAAACCTATTCATCATAGAATGCCTTTAATAATTCAAGAGCAAGATATTCATAATTGGCTATGTGATAATGAAAAAGCATTTGCATTATTAAAGTCTAAAACTGAAGATTTAGAGATTATTGCTGGATTTTATCAACAATCACTCTTTGATGAATAGCATAAATTATTTAGGTTATATGTAGATAATAAAATATTAAGAGGATAAAGAAGAACATATAAAGACTCTTAGAAAAAGAAAAAAGACAAGCAATAAAATTGAAAGTTATAAAAAATTTGAGTAAGATAGATATGAGGGAGGAATGTGTATGTTAGAAGTAGGAACAAAAGCACCTGATTTTACATTATTAGATCAAAATGGAAATACAGTATCATTAAGTGATTACAAAGGAAAGAAAGTTGTTTTATACTTTTATCCTAGGGATAATACTCCAGGTTGTACAAAACAAGCATGTGGATTTGCAGAAAATTATCCTCAATTTATTGAAAAAGGAGCTGTTGTATTAGGGGTAAGTAAAGATACTGTAGCATCACATAAAAAGTTTGAAGAAAAATATCAATTACCTTTTACTCTTATATCAGATCCTGAACTTGTTGCAATACAAGCTTATGATGTATGGAAAGAAAAGAATATGTATGGTAAAAAGGTTATGGGTGTTGTGAGAACAACATATCTTATTGATGAAGAAGGTATGATTGTAAAAGCTTTTGGAAAAGTCAAAGCTGTAGATAATCCAATACAAATGTTAAATGAGATCCAATAAGGATCTTTTTTCGTTTTTCAAAAAATGTATAGACTTCTAAGAAAAAATGATATAATCAATAATGAAATGAGGAATGAGAAATGAAAATATCTTTTTTTGATATTGATGGAACTTTAATTCATGTACCTTCTGGTATAATGACACCAACAAAACCAGTGAGACATGCATTAGAGCAGTTTAGAAAACAAGGGAATCAAATTATCATAGCATCCGCGAGAGGGGAAGTTCCAAAAGCTATGCAAGATATGGAATTTGATGGATATATTTGTAGTGATGGACATTATATTCGTTATCGTGGTGAAGTTCTAGCTGATGACTTATTTGAAGAAAATCAAGTGCAACGTATGATAGATGTTTTTGAAAAATATCATGGAAGGCCTGAGTTTTATGGGCATCATGATATGTGGTGTTCTTGTTTAGATGATGAATATGTGATTAAACATAGAGTTCATTTTCAAGGAACTGATAAACGTCCTGAAGGAGTACATGAAGATTATCGAGCAAGTGATGTGCATGCGATTAGTTGTTGCGTGATGTTTGCAAATGTAGAAGATTTAATGAGTGCTTATCATGAGTTAAAAGATGATTTTAGAGTTGTCTATTATGATACTGGAATCATTCGTATGGATATTTATAATCTTGGTCATAGTAAGGGGACAGCCTGTGAATATTTATATAAAAAATTAGGTGTAAACTTTGAAGATACCTATGCATTTGGTGATGGTGTCAATGATCAAGAAATGTTACAATTACTGAAACATGGTATAGCAATGGGAAATGCAGAGGAAAGTATTAAAAAAATTGCCTATAAAGTGATTGATACTGTTCAAAATGATGGTATTGCAAAGTATTTTGAAAAGGAATTTGGAATTGTTTATGATAAATAAGAAATTAATTGCTTTAGATATAGATGGGACTTTATTAAATAGTGAACATATTGTTATGCCTCTAACAAAAGAGACTTTAATTTCTTTACAAGAACAAGGAGTAGGTATTGTTTTAGTAAGTGGAAGAAATGTATATAGTTTAGTAGAAATTGGTAATAAAATTCATTTGTCGAATTATGAACAAAATGGTTATATTAGTTTAAATGGTTTAGAACTTTATGACATCAATAAAAATTGTTTACATAAAGAAGAAACACTTCAAAAAAGTGATGCTCAAGTTTTGATAAATATAGCAAAACAATATGATATGGATACTGTGCTTTTTTTTGAAAAACACATATTTGTTATTGATAATGTAAACAGTGGTATTATTAATAATTATGTGCTCCATATGCCTGTTGAAATTGTGAAAAGTATTGATGATATACCAGAGCATGAGTTTGACGATTTAAAGAAAGTTGTTTTTATTCAAGATGAGAAAGTCATAGCTCAGCATTATTCAACAGTTTATGAAAAAGTTAGTCGGGATTATGAAATTGCTATGATTGAAACAGATTGGTTAGAAATGAATCCGTAT
>CALDMQ010000256.1 GCA_937917505.1 uncultured Erysipelotrichaceae bacterium
ACATCACTGGTGCTAACAACCAGCAGTATATGGCAACAACACGTGGTACACTTTATAGCGATAAAGATATTCCTTTGCAAGGACATGATGCACTTAAAGATACAATGAAAGATCTCATGTTAGATTTAGCCGGGGCTGTATTTGTTGCAAGTGTCGGTTATCATCAATTGCATAAAAGACAAGAAGAAGGGTCACAAAAATAACCCTTCTTTTTTACATCATATCTTCTTTATATTCCCTTGGGCGTGGTGGTCTTGGTCCATGTGGCGGTCTTGGTCCCGGCATTGGTGGACGCGGTGGAAATACTGGCATCCACCAAACCCACCAAGGAAAAAATACAGTTTGACGATACATATCGTCTGCTTCAAAATATTCATCTGGGTTATAAAAATCCATGAATGGTCACCTCTTTATAACCTATGATACACTCATAAAAAGAACTAGGCAAACACCCTTAATCAAAGAATGTTTGCCAATTTTTATCATAATGTATCCTAAAATACACAGCAATTTGCTCTTTTGTATTTTTTTCACAAGTAAGACTTGATTGCTTTTAAACATAGCAGTACGTGTATCTATCTTTGCTATTTGATGTCCACTTTCATTACAAAATAAAGCTTTTTACTTTTAAAAGTGATAAATAAAAAACACAAGACATCATCATCGCAGAAATCTCACGAACTCTCTCATATCATTCTTTATCACAAACACCTTTTCCATAAGTCATCTTTGCTTATGCAAGGCTCTGTAATTCAACTATTCATTCAATCCATTGATTATCTTTCATCATTCTTTCTACTTATCAAACAATATATCAAAAAAATAACAAAGTATTACCTTTAAGCATTCATTCTTGTTTCATATGTAAAACCTTTTCCACCAACTTCATCTATATGAGAAACAATCACAAAAGCTGATGGATCAATTTTATGAATTTTTTCTTTCATTGCAGGAAGCTTACGATATGGAATCACTGATAAAACCAATTTAGATTTTTCTTGTGTATATCCTTTTTCAGTTGCTAACAAAGTAACCCCTGCATCTTGTTCATGTAAAATCATATCACGGATGGCTCGATATTCATTACTCATTACCACAACTTGAATCAAGCTTGTTCCTACAGTTAATGTTTTATTTAACATAAATGATGTTATAACAACTGTAATAACACCATAGATAACATGTGTTGTATCATTAAATGTAAATTGAAATAATAAAATAGATAAATCCATACAATTTAATACAATATGAACTGGTAAACGAAATTTTTTATTCAAAACAATAGCTAAAATATCAATTCCACCAGTTGATGCATTTGCTTTTAAAACCAAACCTATTCCTACACCAACAAAAACTCCTGCTAAAATACATGCAAGTAACGGATCACTTAAATAACCATGAAAAAAAGATTGACTT
>CALDMQ010000257.1 GCA_937917505.1 uncultured Erysipelotrichaceae bacterium
GCAAAAAAGGAAAAATTTATGAAAATGTTGAAAAGTATTCTATTTTAAGGGCGTTATCTGCAGTAGAAAAAAGCGATGTTGTTTTAGTTGTTATTGATGGTGACAGAGGTGTTATTGAACAAGATAAACACGTGGCTGGAAATGCTCATGAAGCAGGTAAAGCGGTGATTATTGTTGTGAATAAATGGGATTTAGTTGCAAAAGATGATAAAACTATGCAAAAGATGACAAGAGAATTAAGAGAACAATTTAAATATTTAGATTATGCTCCTATTGTTTTTGTTTCTGCAAAGGAAAGAAAACGTACAGATTTGATTTTCCCATTAATTAATGAAGTTTATGAAAATAGTCGTAAACGTGTAGCAACGAGTGTTTTAAATGATGTCTTGATTGATGCACAAGCAATGAACCCAACAACAACTTTCAATGGTGGACGTTTGAAAATTTATTATGCAAACCAAGTCAGTGTTTGTCCGCCAACGTTTGTCTTATTTACAAATGAACCTGAATATTTACATTTTAGTTATAAACGTTATTTAGAAAATCGTTTAAGAGAATCATTTGGATTTGAAGGAACACCAATTCATATTATATGTCGTAAACGAGATTAACATTCTAAATATTCTTACATATACTATTCTAGGTGATAGAATGGATAAACAAGATAAATTGTTAGATAAGGTTTCAATGAAAACACATGTTTCTAAGCAGGATATTCTTGCTTTGGCAAGTGATCTTCAAACAAAAGATCTCAATGATGAAAAGAATATTAGAGATTTTGTCTTAAAGGTTTCTCATTTAACAAACAAAGAAGTGAGACCAGAACAAATGGAAAAGATTATCTCGGTTATACAAAATAATCAAATTCCTAAAGACATTGATAAACTTGTATAAAGGTCGAAAGACCTTTTTGTTATGTGAGAAGATATTACTAAAAAATGATTTTTAAAAAAAGTTTTAAGAAATAATGATTGATTTTATAAAAAGACATATTATAATGATAGTCAAATGAGGTGGAAGGATGTATAAATTTTCTTGCTAAAACTTTGAAAAGCATAATAAATTAATAATAAGTGTTTTTATTATGCATGCAAAAAAATGGACATCTTTATGATATGAGCGACAAGGTCTATTTTCTTGTCGTTTTTTTGTAGGGAGGTGTAGATATGTCGTTAATACAAATTTGTGATTTAAAGTTTTGTTATGAAAATAGTTATGATATGGTTTTTGATGGTGTTTCTTTTTCCTTTGACACAAACTATAAAACAGCACTCATTGGACGTAATGCAAGGGGAAAAACAACATTTTTAAAGTTGTTAATGAATGTTTATGAATATCAAGGAGAGACTATTAAAAACGTAGAATGTGTATATTTTCCTTATCAAGTGACAAATCCTCAAGATTGGACA
>CALDMQ010000258.1 GCA_937917505.1 uncultured Erysipelotrichaceae bacterium
AATGTAAACGATGAATTAGTTGAAAATTTAAGTGAATTCAGAGAGGAAAATATAGAAAAAGGAATTTCTATTGATGAGGGTGTTTCTCTCGATAGAGAAAATCTTGGAAATGTTGATTCTGCAAATTTAGTTCGCTTCGCACTTGCCATGAATATGAATGGTCAATGGGATGAACGTGATATTGCAGCAATGGACGGTATTATCACGACAGTTGAAGATTTAGATCGTGCGTTCTTAAATCAAGCTCATATTTATGCAGAGGACTTTGCGACGATTACAAGTGATACGACACTTGATTGGGAGAATGTAATTTCTTCTAATAAAGAAAGAGAGCCGATCGAACAACGTCAAGAATTATGGTTACAATATAGAGAGGCAAAGACAGACGCAGAACGTGAGGAAGCTGCTTCTAAGTTAAATGATTTGATTACAAAGACTTGGACGACAGATACTTACACGAAGTATAGTGCTCAAACAATGTATTTTGTTTCTTTGCTTGACGATGAAATGCGTATTATGACAATCAATGCAGCAGAAGGTCAACAAGTTATGACAGATGATGTATTTAGAATTGCTAGTGAAGGAATGCCAATTGATAATGACTGCGAGAAAGAAGTCAAAGATGAAATTGAAAAAGCTCGTGGACAAGAAGATTATAGTCAAGTCGTTTCTTCTACTTTACGTGGACAATATCGAAAAGCTTGGCGAGATCAATTTGAAAAGATTGAAAATTATCAAGAAAAAATCGAAGAAGGAACATTCGCTGTTCCAGAAGAAGAAAACGAAACATTCGATGAAATTATCATTCAAATCAATGAGTTGACTGATAAATTAATTAAAGAAAATGGATACAAATATGTAGCGAATCCAAGTAGAGATGACTTTAGAAATTCATTAGATGTTTCTGGTGCGCAAATTCCTTCTAATTTAGGAGATACTCCAGTTGAAAATGGATATGCAATCGATAAAGTAATTGGAAATCCAAATGGTGGAAGTGGAGAAGTGATTTCTGAATCACCAATTACACCAGCTCCAGGAATTGTACAAAAGCCTGATGGTTCTTTCTCTACGGATGATGGACATGATATTACAATCAACCAAGGTGGAGGAAAGTATGATCCAGATATTCCAATGTATGATCCAAATGAAGCAGAAGATAATTTGAATCAAGATTCTACCGTAGAATTTGAACCATTACCAGAAGAAGATCAAATTGTCGTTGATAATAATGGAAATCAAATTCAAGAAGATGAAAATCATACATTTGTCGATGGTGGAAATCAAGTCGAAGTAGATTCTAATGGAAATGCATGGGTTGTGGAAGAAGGAGATGCATTAACTCCAGAAGAGGAACAAGCGATTAGAGATCAAATTCAGGCTGAACTCGATAAGGAAAATGCGAATGCTACTGTAACCCCTACAACTGAAGCTATCCAAGATTTAGAGCAAGAAAAAGCAGCACTATTGGAAGCTTCACAAAATCAAGTTACACAAGAAGTAACACAAGGTGGTATGCAAAAATAAGTATATGAAATTTCATATACTTTTTTCTTTTCTTTGTTTGACTTTAGATATGAAGTATGATATGATTTTTAGTGTAATAGGATAATAATAGGGGGGAAGTCCCTAGCGTTTCTATGTCCAACATCATGAGGAGGGATATGCATGAAAGAAGCATATGTATTTGATTATGTGAATGAAAATGAATTTCATAAATTAGAACGTTCATTAAAAAAATATAATATGTTGGCATATAAAAAATTATATTTTGATTATTATCCAAAGCTAAAAGAAGGACAATTTTTAGGAGAGCTTGTCGCTACGAATCAAGTAAAAAAAACAAGGACATATGAACTAAAGTTACCAACAGATATTATGTTTTCTAAAGTGCATGGTGATATTAAAGTGATTTACCATGTATATGAAGAAAATAAAATTTTAATGTTAGAAACAATTCAACCCGAAGATATTTTAACAGAAGGACATCAATCTGAATTAGAGGTATATAAAGGCGTAATGGTTTCTAAAGAACATTCTGATAAAGATATCTTTAAAATTAATTTATTAAATTTAATTGATAAATAAAAATAACCCATTGCCTATAATATAGCAATGGGGTTTTTAATATAATTTTGTGGAGGGTGTATGATAAAAGCAATTGTATATCAAAGTAATACTGGGCATACTTTTCAGTATGCTAAGATGTTAGGTGATAAATTAAGTTTACCATATTATGCCTTGCATGAGGCGAAGCAGTATTTAAAAAGTAGTGATGAAATTATTTTTATGGGATGGATTTTTGCTTCTAAGATTTCTGGATGGAAGCAAGCTCGGAGAAAATATCGGGTGAGATGTTGTTGTGGTATAGGAGCTTATCCAAAAAGTGAACAAAATCAAAAGACATTGATAGATGCTAATCATATAGAAGAACCATTTTTCTATTTGCGTGGGGGAATTGATTATCACAAATTGAGAGGAATGAAAAAAGTACTATTAAAATTAGTTTCAAAAGAAATTGTAAAAGAAAAACCTGAAATGAGTGAGATGTTTCAAAAAGGTGGTAACTTTGTATCTGTTGAAAATCTAAATGATATTGTTGCTTATGTTAAAAGACATGAGATATAATATAGATAGAGGTGGGTATATGAAAAAGAAAATTATTATTGTGTTAGGAGTTATCATTGGTATATTTTTAGTTTTGGTTGCATATTTT
>CALDMQ010000259.1 GCA_937917505.1 uncultured Erysipelotrichaceae bacterium
CACTTTTGGATTATTAGCAACTTCATCAGCATCTCCAGATACTGTAACTTTTCCTGTTTCAAGAACATAAGCACGATTGGCAATAGAAAGTGCCTTGTTGGCATTTTGTTCAACCAAAAGAACTGTTACTCCATCCTCACGATTAATCTCTTGAATAATCTCAAAAATTTCATTAACAAGAATTGGCGATAATCCCATTGATGGCTCATCTAATAACAATAACTTTGGTTTAGACATTAGTGCTCTACCCATTGCTAACATTTGTTGTTCACCACCAGATAAAGTACCAGCTAATTGATACTTTCTTTCTTTTAAACGTGGAAAACGTTGATAAATTTTTTCCAAATCTTCTTGAATTTTTGAATCTGTTCTTAAATAAGCTCCCATTTCCAAATTATCTTCAACACTTAACTGAGAGAAAATACGTCTTCCTTCTGGAACTTGTGCTAATCCTTCAGCAATAATTTTATGAGCTGGAGTTTTTGTTATATTCTTATCAAGGAAAGAGATTTGACCATCATTATTTTTAACCAACCCACTAATTGCATGCATAATTGATGTTTTACCTGCACCATTTGCGCCAATCAAAGCCACAATTTCCCCTTCATTCACTTCAAAAGACACTTTTTTTATCGCATGAATGACACCATAGTAGACATCTAGATTTTCAACCTTTAACATTCTTAGACCTCCTATTCATCATTTCCTAAATACGCTGCTACAACTTCTGGATTATTCTTAATTTCTTCTGGTGTTCCAAAAGCAAGTGTAGTCCCAAAGTTTAAAACAACGATTTTCTCACAAATACCCATAACCAATTTCATATCATGTTCAATAAGTAAAATAGCAATGTTAAATTTTTCTCTTACAATTTTAATTGTTTCCATTAATTCAGCCGTCTCAGTAGGGTTCATCCCAGCCGCTGGCTCATCTAATAATAATAACTTTGGAGAAGTTGCTAATGCTCTTGCAATTTCTAATTTTCTTTGTTTTCCATATGGTAAGTTACTTGCTTTTGTATATGCAAATTCTTCGAGATGGAAAACACGAAGTAAACTCTGTGCCATTTCTTCCATTGCTTCTTCACCTCTAAAATAACGAGGCGTATGCAAGATTGCATCAAAGAGATTATAGTTTTGTGAGTAATGCAAACCAACTTTTACATTATCTATAACACTCATATCTTTAAACAAACGAATATTTTGAAATGTTCTTGCTATACCTAATTTCGTAATTTGAGTTGGTGACATTTTCGCAAGAGATTTACCATCAAATGTAATTTGACCACTTGTTGGTTTATAAACACCAGTGAGTAGATTGAATATTGTTGTTTTCCCTGCTCCATTAGGACCAATCAAACCATATAATTGATTTTTATCAATCTCAAAATTAAATTCATCAACAGCTTTTAAACCACCAAATTGAACACCCAAACCCTCTGCATTTAATAAAGCCATTATTCATTCACCTCCGTTTGTTTATTCTTCTTTGATAATCTTTCCTTTAACCTAGGAATAACATTTTTCTCTTTTAAAATCATTGAAGCAATTAAAACAATAGCATACAATAACATACGATAATCAGAGAATGCGCGTAAGAATTCAGGTAAAATTGTCATAACAATTGCCGCAATTACTGATCCTTTTAAATTTCCTAAGCCACCCAAAACAACCATGACCAATATTTCAACTGATTTATTATAGTCAAAACTTTTTGGTACAAGCATTCCCATATAATGGGCATAAAGACCACCAGCTATACCTGCGAAAAAAGCTGAGATAGCAAATGTTAAGATTTTATAATAAGATGTTGGAATCCCAGCTAGTTCACTTGCCGTTTCATCTTCTCTAATAGAAACAATTGCACGACCATGTCGTGATTTTACAATACAGTAAATAACATAAATCGTAATAACAACACTGATAAATCCAACAGTAAAATCAGTTACCATAGGAATTCCCATAAGTCCTTTTGCACCATTTGTTATGTCTAAATTAAGCATAATCACACGAATAATTTCATTAAATGCTAAAGTAATAATACAAAGATAATCCCCTTTTAAACGAAGTGTTGGAATACCAATAATAAGACCAATCAAAGCTGCTACTAAAGCACCTACAATAACAGAAACCACAAACGGTGTTTGAAAATGAATGCTCATCAATGCAGATACATAAGCACCGATAGACATAAACCCAGCATGACCAAGTGTTAACTGCCCTAAATAACCACTTGCTAAATTCAGTGATGTTGCTAAAACAATATTAATACATGCTGTAATTAAAATACCTATCCAATAATATCCAATAATTCCTACATTCATTGCAGTCATTAAACCAGCATAAATCACAAGTGCAATGACAAAAGATAAAATAAATTGTTTGATTTGTTTTTTCTTCATATCATCCACCTACACTTTCTCTCTCACATTACGCCCAAATAGACCTGCTGGTTTAACAAGTAAAATAAAAATTAAAATTCCAAAAACAACAGCATCTGAGAAAGTTGATGAAACATACGAAATTGTAAAAGCCTCAGCAACACCTATAATCAAGCCTCCTACAACAGCTCCTCTAATTTCACCAATACCACCTAATACAGCTGCAATAAATGCTTTAATACCTAACATAGCACCTAAATAAGGATCAATCAATGAATAACTCATACCATAAATAATACCAGCAATAGCACCCAAACCAGAACCAATAATAAACGCTAAAGAAATTGTATGATTAACATTAATTCCCATTAACTCAGCAGCACCCTTATCTTCACTCACAGCACGCATTGCTTTTCCTACACGTGTTTTATTAATAAATAACAATAATGATCCAGCACATACAAAAGTCAAAACAAGCGAAAGTAAAGAAACATAACTAATAGATATTCCAAATAATCTCATTGTCCCTGATGGAATGTATGATGGAAAAGTTTTTGCAGCTGAACCAAATAAAATCAAAAATAAATTTTGTAATAAGTAACTCACGCCAATAGCTGTAATTAATACTGCTAAACTCCCACTATTTCTTAAAGGCTTATATGCAACCTTCTCAATGACAGTTCCCAAAATGGCACAACCTATAATTGACATAAGAACACTTGCAATTACTGGTAATCCCATCATCGATGATCCTACATATGCTAAATATGCACCAACCATGATGATTTCACCATGAGCGAAATTAATCATTTTCCCAATTCCATAAACCATTGTATATCCAATTGCAACTAGAGCATACATACCGCCTGTACTAAGCCCATTAATCATTTGTGCAACAAACTCCATAATTTGACCTCCCTCTTTTAAAAAAATAAAGGAGAAATTTCTCCTTTATTTATTTTTTAATCCAAATAAGTGTATTCTCCATTTTGAATTGTTTTCACAACTAATGACTTTGTTGGGTTATGTTGTTCATCAAAGTGGAATTCACCTGTAATTCCTTTATAATCAGTTTCTTCTAACGCTTTATTGATTTTTTCAGGATCAGTTGATCCAGCTTTTTCAATAGCCTTCAATAATACAAATGTTGCATCATATGCCATTGTATCTCCATTATTATATTTTGCTTTGTATGCTTTCACATAATTCACAACACCTTCAGCACGATCATCAAACACGTTTGTATAATAAGCACCATTAAACAATGATTTATCAATACCATCGATTGCTAAAACACCATCCCAACCATCAGCTCCTAAGAATGTTCCTTTAAACTTAGCATCTTTAAATTGTTTTACAATTGTACCAATGATTTGATAATAGTCTGGAATAAAGACAGCATCAGCACCTGAGCTTTGCACTTTTTGAATA
>CALDMQ010000260.1 GCA_937917505.1 uncultured Erysipelotrichaceae bacterium
TTAGAAATAATTTTTGATGGAATGGAAATTGTATTATGGTTGTTGCTAGTGATATGTGCAGGAATTATTTTCATGATTTATCGTTATCCATTAAGTCTGAAAAAACTACTTTATGTTGTTGGAGTAAGTTGTATTGTTTTAGGTGTGATATTTTATATAGGACAACAATTTTCTAATCAAAGAACCATCTTTTCGTTGTCTCCAAATTTATCAAAACAATTGGTTTTGAAACAGGATAAAGGACAAGGAAAACTTTCTTATTATCATTATACATATTTCTTATTTGCAAAAGAAACAGATCAAATTTTATGTGATACTCATACACAAATTGACACGCATTGGATTACAAATGATTGTAATATGATAACTTATCAAGAACAAGGAATAGAAAAGGTTTATATAGCAACATTTGGTTCGAGAGGTAATGATATCTCTTATTATAATGTTTTACCAAGTATGAGTGGAAATTGGACGAATAAACATGATGGTGATCCTCAATATCGTATGTCTATTCAAACAGGAGAAATTTGTATTCAATATAAAGATACAAAAGAAAAGTTGAAACCTGAATATGCGACACAAAATGGTACAATTGCTGTGACACTTTATGATGAACTGAAAACTCCTCGCTATGTGTTAGTTATGAATGAAAACTGTGAACTCAATGAAGATTATTTGTTAAAAAATACAGGAACAATTCAATTAATTGATGTTCAAAGAAATATAGAGGTAGAAATGTTTTGTACAACGTATAAAGAAGATATGCAAGTTCAAGAACAAATAGATGATGAAATGAAAAAACAGGCATTGGAGATTGTTGAGAATATGCAAGAAGAATTGGCGAAAGATGCTACGCTATCTCACTTTGATAGTACATATGATATGTTTGCAATAACAACAACATCAACTGATTTTATGGAAGTTGTAAGACTTGCTTATCAAAAAGATATTGGATTTAATCAAGGTCTAGATGGATATAAATCTATTGATCAAGTAACAAATATTTGTGTAAAAGCAGGAACAATCAAAGATTTTTATGTAGAAGTAGAAGCAGATACAAATTTGATTCATAAATCTACGGGTAAAGAGAATAAAGGTGGATATATTATGAATTATCGCATTATGCAAGGAGATGGCTGTTACTTAGTGTCAAGGATTACATATCGGGTACCTGGTGATATAGGATTAAGTTCATTAGAAATACCAATTGAAGAAGATGTATCACAAGATAAAAGCTATTATTTTGTAAGAGATTGTTGACGAGATTATAAAAAATAAAGATAATAATATTGAGGTGATAATTGTGGAGAAAAGAAAATTTGAGAAGTTAAATGTAGAATCTTCTTTGTTAGGATTTGGATGCATGCGTTTTCCTTTAGATGAAAATGGAAAAATTGATGAAAAAGAAGCAGAGAAAATGATTGATTATGCTATGGAAAATGATGTAACTTATATTGATACGGCTTATCCATATCATAATGGAGATAGTGAACCTTTTGTTGGAAAGGTTTTAAAAAAATATCCAAGAGATTCTTTTACACTTGCGACAAAGTTACCTGTATGGAATATCCAATCAAAAGAAGATGCAAGGGAATTATTTGAATCACAATTAAAAAGATTAGATGTTGAATATGTTGATTTTTATTTATTACATGCTTTAGATGCAAAGAAATGGGAAAAGATTTTAGAATATCATATTATTGAATTGTGTGAAGAATTAAGACAAGAAGGAAAGATTAAATATCTAGGATTTAGTTTTCATGATGAATATCCAGTTTTTGAAAAAATACTCACATATTATGATTGGGATTTTTGTCAATTACAATTAAACTATATGGATATGGAAATCCAAGCAGGTATGAAAGGTGTAGAACTTGCAAACGAACGTCATATCCCACTTGTAGTTATGGAGCCTATTAAAGGTGGATCATTAGCATCTTTACCTGAAGATGTTACTCAGATGTTTAAAGATTACAATCCTAAAGCTACACTTGTATCCTGGGCTTTAAGATATGTAGGAACATTACCAGGAGTAAAAGTGATATTAAGTGGTATGTCTACTATGGAACAAGTTGAAAACAATGTTGATACTTTTGTGCATTATCAAAACTTATCTCAAGAAGAATTAGATATTGTAAACAAGGTTGCAAATACATTACACTCTCGTACGCAAAATGGTTGTACTGGTTGTGCATATTGCATGCCTTGTCCATTTGGAGTCAATATTCCTAATAACTTTAGGTATTGGAATAATTGCTTTATCTATGATGATAGAGATACTTTCCAAGGAAAATATGAAAATATGAGTGATGATGAAAAAGCATCAAATTGTAAGGAATGTGGTGCTTGTGAAAGAATGTGTCCTCAACAATTACCTATTAGAGAAGACTTAAAGAAAGTTGCTAAGGAATTTGAAAAATAATGTATCAATTGAATTTTGATGGAAGTGATTTTGTATATAGAAAGTATTGGAATATGTATGAGAATCATTTCATTGAAGAAGATGTCTAGAAGGAAGTGAAAACTTCCTTTTTCTATATGCCAAAAGAGAAAAGAAGGGTTTGTCCTCTTTGTTGATTTTAACAACTTCATGTGTTTGTACCATGTCCTTTTTATCATAGCATATAAAAATCAAACTATTTGATAATTGTTAGAAAAGTTCATTTTATAAAAAAATGGTTGAAAAACGAATGTATAAAAAAGAGGATAATAAAGGAATGGATTTCACAGTGTGCAAAATGTCAAATATTAATGATGAAGAAAATGAACGAAGATATTGGTATTGAACAATATAAAAAGATGAACTTATGTAAATTGAATCACGTCTCAAATAAAAAACCTCTCTTATTGAGAGGTTTTACCATATTTTAAGCAGTGGCTTTTTTAAAGAAGAAATAACCAATGATGAAAAGAACACTAATCACTGCCACACCAATATTCATTTGTCCAGTTGTTTGAGCAATGATTCCAACAAGTGTTGTTCCCATAAAAGAAGCACCCTTTCCACAAATATCAAACAATCCAAAATATTCACCAGATTTTTCAGGAGGAATAATTTTAGCAAAGTATGAACGAGATAATGCTTGAATAGCTCCTTGGAACATACCAACGCAAACAGCTAATAACCAAAATTCCCATTGTTTATCTAATTGAATTGCGAATAAAGCAATACAAGTATAAGCGATAATACAAATATGTATCAAATTTTCAGTCTTATGTTTCTTGGATAATATAGAAAACATTATAGCAAATGGGAATGCGACAATTTGAGTCACAAGTAAAGCAACTAATAATCCTTCGGTATTTAATCCTAAAGCACTTCCATAAGCAGTTGCCATTTCAATAATTGTATAAACACCATCGATATAAAAGAAGAATGAGATAAGGAATAAAAAGACTTTTTTATCTTTTGTGATATCTTTTAATGTATTTGATAAACGTTTGAAACTTTCTTTAATAGGATGTTTAGGCTTTTCTATACAATAGATTTGTTGGTAATTTTTAAGAAGTGGTAATGTCATGACAAACCACCATAATGCATTAATGCCAAATGCAATTGTCATACCTAATCTAAAAGAAAGACCAATGTTTTCATAAAATAAAACAAAAACTAAACTGATAACAAAAGGAATACAACTTCCTAAATATCCCCAAGCATAACCATGAGATGAAACGATATCCATTTTTTCAGGTGTTGTGACATCTGGTAACATAGAGTCATAGAAAATTAAACTTGAGTTGTATCCAATTTTAGCAATAACGAAGATAGCTAAAAAGACAATCCAATTTGTAGGTACAGACAAAGCTGCCAAACCTAAAACCCCAACAATCATACTGATTGTAAAAATGGGTTTCTTATATCCTTTTGTATCAACGATTGTTCCTAAGATTGGTCCAACAATCGCAACAATTGCAGTTGTCAAAGATGTAGCATAACCCCAATAAGCTAAGTAATCAACTTCATTAATATGAGCAAGTGAAGCAAGATGATTAAAATAAATTGGGATTATTGTGGAAACAAGTAATATAAAAGCAGAGTTTCCAACATCGTATAAAATCCAATACTTTTCTAATTTTGTAAGTTTATTCATAGGCATTCTCCTATTCGAAATTACGATGGAATCTATTTGATAGATAATCATCGTTTATATGTTGATAGAATTCATTGATTTGTGTGATTGCTATGGCTTTAGCATTGTGGAATAAGGAAATCAAATGATTGGTTGATGTGATTGCTTGTGGATTGGCTTCGTCATGAACAATGAGTCCGTACATAGAGTCATAAACATGAAAAGTTTTCATGCCATATTTTAAAACCTGTCTTTTGATTTTTGAAGGACATCTTAAAAGCTCTAGGAAAAAGAACATACCTTTAATAGATTCATGAATATCTTTTGGTGTAAGTTGGAATATAGGAGCGATAATGTCAGACATATCTTTTGTATAGTGAATATGCTTTAAAAGTTTTGTAGAACTTGCTTTGAATCCCTTGCTTTGAAGCAACGCTCTTTCAAAATCAGATTCAATAGAAGCATGTGATAAATGTGTTTCTTTTTCTACTTGTCCTATATATCCATGACATTCACTATCTAATATAAAATGAATAATAAAACCTAGGATATAGACTAAAATTTTTTCTTTTTCATGTGTTTGATGTAAGATGTTTTTTGCATTTTTAAAGAAATCATAAGCATCTAATTGATGGAGATGATAACCATATTGGTTAACATCATTCTTTTTTAAAGGTTCATTGTAAAATAAAATGTCAGGACCAAATAATCCTATATAATAATAATCTATATGTTTATAGATAAGACTTTGAATAGAGACATCTAAACTTTCTAAAATATTTTTACCGAATAAAGTATGAGCAAATGCTGCTGGCATAATATTTTCCTCCTTCTTTCTTTTATTATAAAGGAATGTGTCGAAAATATGTGAAATTTTTGTAAAAAAATTGTAAAAAAATATACAGAATATGATGGAATAAAGGAGATGGTTGTATGAAATATCGTTCAAAGATAGGTGTACTTTGGGGCTGGTGGATAGGTATAGTTACAATGTTAGCGTGTGATCTTTTGTTTGTTAATATGACATTAGATACTTGGTATACTTTACATGATGATTATTTGGAAACAAAATGTGGAATATTTCATCACTTAAAGATTCCTTATCGAGATATTATGAGTTTTAAAGAAACACATAATCCTTTGGCTTCTATAGGGTTATCTATGGATCGTATTGATGTTGTTTTCAAAGCACAAAATGGTGACAATGGTAAAGATGAAATGTTGATTTCACTGGTGAAAAAACAGGAATTTTTAACAAACTTAGAGAAGAAAACGGGAAAACGAAAAATTGGTTAAAAAGAATTATAGACATTCTTTTTAAAATCGACTAAAATATGTGTGAAAAATTAAGATAAAGGAGAAAACATATGAGTGGTTTTTTTGGGGTAGCTTCACAAAATGATTGTGTAATGGATTTATTTTTTGGGACTGATTATCATTCTCATTTAGGAACACGTAGAGGTGGTATGGCAGTTCATGGTAAGTCAGGTTTTAATCGTTCTATTCACAATATTGAGAATTCACCTTTTCGTACAAAGTTTGAAAGAGACGTTGAGGAGTTTAGTGGGAATATTGGAATTGGTTGTATTTCTGATAGTGAACCACAACCATTGCTTGTTAATTCTCATTTGGGTTCATATGCGATTACGACAGTGGGAAGAATTAACAATATTGATGAGTTAAGAACTTTATGTTTTGAATTAGGGAAAACCCATTTCTTAGAAATGAGTGGGGGAGAAGTGAATCCTACTGAAATGGTTGCAGCTTTAATTAATCAAAAGGAATCTATTGTTGAGGGGATTGAATATGCACAAAAATTAGTTAGAGGATCAATGAGTATTTTGATTATGACTGATGAAGGAATTTATTGTGCAAGAGATAAATTGGGAAGAACACCTGTTATTATTGGAAGAAAAGATGATGCTTATTGTGTGACTTTTGAAAGTTCAGCTTTCTTGAATTTAGGTTATCATCATTATAAAGATTTAGGGCCTGGAGAAATAGGGTTTATTTATCCTCATGGTTTTTCACAAAAAGTAAAAGCTAATGATAAGATGAAAATGTGTTCATTTTTATGGGTTTATTATGGATATCCAACATCTACATATGAAGGTATTAATGTAGAAAAGATGCGTTATGATTGTGGACAAATGTTAGCAAGACGTGATAAGGATAGTATACAGCCTGATAGTGTTGCTGGGGTGCCTGATTCAGGGCTTGCTCATGCGATTGGATATGCAAATGAATCTGGAATTCCTTTTGCAAGACCATTCATTAAATATACACCGACATGGCCTCGTTCTTTTATGCCACAAAGTCAAGGTCAAAGAAATTTAATTGCTAAAATGAAATTAATTCCTGTTAAAGAATTGATTAAAGATAAGAGTT
Organism: uncultured Erysipelotrichaceae bacterium; assembly: GCA_937917505.1. Taxonomy (GTDB): domain Bacteria; phylum Bacillota_I; class Bacilli_A; order Erysipelotrichales; family Coprobacillaceae; genus CALDMQ01. Next base: position 6,459 of record CALDMQ010000260.1, read on the forward strand.
TGTTACTTATTGATGACTCTATTGTTAGAGGTACACAATTAAGAGAAACAACAGAATTTTTATATCAATCAGGAGCAAAAGAAGTACATGTAAGACCTGCATGCCCACCGATTTTGTTTGGGTGTAAATATTTGAACTTCTCACGTTCTAATTCAGAATTAGATTTAATTACAAGACGCGTTATTAAAGATTTAGAACAAGGTGAAGTATCTAAAGACGTTCTAAAAGAATATGCAAATCCAGATAGTCCAAAATATCAAGCAATGTTAGATGAGATTTGTAAAAGGTTGAAGTTTACTTCTTTAAAATATCATCGTTTAGATGACTTGGTTGAATCTATTGGTATTGAACCATGTCAATTATGTACTTATTGTTGGAGTGGAGAAGAATAGAATTTAAAAAGTATTGTCAGTAATATGGATTGTTAGAACTAAACGACGTTCTAAACTATATTTTAATGACAATACTTTTTTATTAGTCAAATAGTTTTCCGTTTTTTATAACTAATACAATATTAACATACTTGATACCATGAGAGTCTATATATATTATATTCGCATTTTATCTCTATATTTTTTAAAATACTGTTTAAAGAGCTATAAAGTGTAAAGAAGAAATAAGAACTATTGTTTAGATACATAACTTTTTATTGTGTTTGCTTGGTTCATCATGTAAAATAAAACAGCGAGGATAAGAACATGGATAGAACAAAGGAAATAGAACAAAGTATTATAAAAAAGTATAGAAAACAAATTTGGCGTAAGTTTGTTAAGGGAATTCAGGAATATGATATGATTCAACCGGGTGATAAGATTGCAGTTTGCATTTCCGGTGGAAAAGATTCAATGTTATTAGCGAAATTGATGCAAGAAATTCAAAGACATGGAAAGTTTGATTTTGAACTTGTTTTTTTATCAATGGATCCTGGCTACAATGAGAGAAACCGAAAAAAGATTGAAGATAATGCAGAGATTTTAGGGATACCTGTTCAATTTTTTGACTCTGATATTTTTCAAGTTGTGACTACAATAGAAAAATCTCCTTGTTATTTATGTGCGAGAATGCGTAGAGGTTTTTTGTATGCGAAAGCACAAGAGTTAGGGTGTAATAAAATAGCTTTAGGACATCATTTTGATGATGTTATAGAAACGATATTAATGGGAATGTTTTATGGTTCACAAGTTCAAACAATGATGCCTAAACTTCATAGTACAAACTTTAAAGGTATGGAATTGATTAGACCAATGTATTTAATTGAGGAAAAGGATATTATTCATTGGAGTCGTTATAATGATTTAACATTCATTCAATGTGCATGCCGTTTTACTGAAGAAATGGAAGAACGTGGTGAGGTTGAGCATACTTCTAAAAGAGAAGAAATGAAAAACTTATTAAAATATTTAGAAACCATGAATCCAAATGTTAAAAAGAATGTTTTTAAAAGTGTTGAAAATGTGAATCTTGCAACAATTATAGCGTATAGTGATGAAGCAGGAAAACATCATTTTTGAGATACGTATGATAAAAAAGGAGACTAATATGTTTTCGAGATTAGAACTTTTAATAGGAAAAGAATCTTTAGATATATTAAAACAAAAGAATGTTATTGTTTTTGGTGTTGGTGGTGTTGGTGGTTATGTGATAGAAGCACTTGTAAGAAGTGGTATTGAACATATAACAATTGTTGATAATGATACTGTTTCTGTATCTAATTTAAATCGTC
>CALDMQ010000261.1 GCA_937917505.1 uncultured Erysipelotrichaceae bacterium
CACCTCCTACTTCCATATACGCAAAAATAAGAGGAATTTCTTTTTATTTTTTAAATTCTTTTTATTTTCATATATATTATAACAAATAAATTGCTAATTGAAAATAAAAAAAGAGAAAGTTTCCTTTCTCTCATATAAACTATTTATTTGGAACAACCAATCCAGCTTTTTTAATAATTGTTTGTCCAGCTTCACTGTTAATATAATCAAATACAGCTTTCACCTCAGGTTTTTGTTCTTCAATAGTTCCTTTTGTTGCCATAACAAACGGTCTTTGTAATTCATAAGATCCATCTAAAATTGTTGCTTCACTTGGCTCAACACCACTAACCTTTAAAATATTCACTGTATCTTTACTATCTTGAGCAACATCTAATGAAGCATATCCAATTGCTCCTGCTGTTTCTTGAACCTTCGCTACAACTGCACCTGTTTCATTTAATTGATTTGCATATTGACATTTATCTTTAACACCTAAAATATCTTCAAAACCATCTCTTGTTCCTGAACCAGCTTCACGACCAACAACGACAATATTTTGATCCGCTCCACCAACTTCTTTCCAATTTCTAATTTTACCTGTATAAATATCAGCTAATTGTTCTTTTGTTAAATCAGCTACACTGTTATTTTTATCTACAATAACAGCAATACCATCTAATGCAACAATATTTTCAGTTAAACCAGCAGATTTTTCTTCATCTTTTAATGCTCTTGATGAATTTCCAATATCTGCTTTACCAGCTGTTACTGATTTAATACCAGTTCCTGAACCAGTAAATTGAGTTTCTAAAGTTAAATTTGGATAAGATTCCTTAATAGCTTCTTGTAATAAAGTCATCATTTTTTCCATTGATGTTGATCCATCTAATGCAACTTCTCCACTTATTTCATTATTTCCAGATGTAGTAGATCCTTCATTACTATTCCCACAACCTACTAAACTGACACTAAGTACACATGCCAATAAAAACATTCCTAATTTTTTCATTTTATATCCTTCCTTTTATAAACCTTCTGTCCTTTTCGACACATTCAGTTTATATCTTTTTTCTCTTACAAAATAGCAGGTTTGTGTATAAACTTTGTTAAGTTTATGTAAATATATATAAGTTCATAAACATTATGACTTTCAAAGTTATTTTGTTTGATAGAAAAAATACAGAATGGTATAATACATGAAGAAAGAAGGTAATAAAATGAGTAAAGTTGATATTATATCTGGTTTTTTAGGAGCTGGTAAAACAACTCTTATCAAAAAATTAATTAAAGAAAGTTTAGGACAAGAAAAAATTGTTCTTATAGAGAATGAATTTGGGGAAATTGGAATTGATGGTTCTTTTATGAAAGAAGCAGGTATTGAAATTACTGAGATGAATTCTGGATGTATTTGTTGTTCATTAGTTGGTGATTTTAGTGTTGCATTGAAAGAAGTTATTAAAACATATCATCCTGATCGTATTATTATTGAACCATCAGGTGTAGGTAAGTTGTCAGATGTCATTAAAGCTATACAAGATGTTCATGATAACCATCTTGAATTAAATAGCTTTGTGAGTGTCATTGATGCAAAAAAATGTAAAATTTATTCACAAAACTTTGGTGAGTTTTTTAACAATCAAATTGAATACGCCTCTACAATTATTTTAAGTAGAACTCAAGATATAACTGAAGAACAATTACATCAAGATATTCACATTATTAAAGAATTAAACCCTTCAGCAAACATTATAACAACACCTTGGGAAAAATTATCTGGAGATATTATTTTAAATACAATGGAAAACAAGAACTCTTTAGAAGATATTTTAATGAAAGAAGAAGATATCTATCCTGATAATTGTGAACATCACCACGAAGAAGAACATCATTGTTGTGGTGGACATGGACATCATCATGAAGATGAACACGAATGTTGTCATGGTCATCACCACGAAGATGAACATCACTGTTGCGGTGGACACGGACATCATGAACACCATCATCACGCTGATGAAGTTTTTACAAGTTTAGGTATCGAAACAATTCACACTTATACACAAGAAAAACTTGCCCATATTTTAGAACAATTATCTTCACAAGATTATGGGTATATCTTACGTGCAAAAGGTATTTTACAAACTCCTGATAAAGAATGGTTACATTTTGATTTCGTTCCAGGTGAATATGAAATTCGTTATGGTAGTGCAGACTATACAGGACGTTTATGTGTCATTGGCGAAAATTTAAAAGAAAAAGATATTCGAGAATTATTTGGTGAATAATAATGAAAACAAGAATATATTTATTTACAGGTTTTTTAGATAGTGGTAAATCATCTTTTATCAATGATACAATCACAACAACAGACTTTTGCAAAGATGAAAAATCATTACTTGTGGTCAGTGAACAAGGCGAAAAAGAATATAATCAAGAGGAATTAGAATCTTTTAATTGTGATATTGTTTATATTTCTAAAGAAGAAGATTGGAACAAAGATTATCTTGAACAACTTGATAAAAAATATCAACCAACTCAAATCTTAGTAGAAGTCAATGGAATGTTTTCTGTTAATCATTTCATTGATACACCTTTACCAAAAGATTGGGATGTTGTTCAAGTGCTAACTACAATCAATGCTCAAACTTTTGGATTATATATTCAAAATATGCGCTCCTTGATATTCCAACATGTTGTTCATACTGATTTATTAATCTTTAATAGAATTAATGACTCAGTTAAAAAATCTTTTTTAAGAAACAATATCAAGGCTATCAACTCATCTTGTCAAATTATTTATGAAAAAGAAGATGGTACAGTTAATACATTGGAAGATGATGAATTACCTTTCGATACATCAGCTAATGAACTTCATATTTTAGATCATGACTTTGGTATTTTCTGCATGGATGCCTTAGATCACCCAGAAAAATACGAAGGGAAAACCGTAACCATGAAAGGAAAGTTTATCGGGAGAGATAAACAATTGGAAGATGGATTTGTTATTGGTAGATTAGCAATGGTTTGTTGTGAAGAAGATACTTCGCTTATTGGTATGGTTTGTGAGCATCCAAGTGCTAAACAACTTATTCCTGATGAATGGATAGAAGTAAAAGGTCATATCGAACTTGATTTTGATTCTGATATTGGAGGAAATGTTTGTATTTTAAAAGTGGAAGACTTGAAAGTCGTTCCACCTTTAGAAAATGAATATGTTACTTTTGATTAGAGAGCAATGCTCTCTTTTTTAGTTTTCATAATAAATATAAAACATCAAAAACTTATTAGAAAAATACAAGATTATGATAAATACTTCTCTATAAATATTTCATAATCACTTCCATTTGTGGAGTAAGCCATTTATTTTTATGATAAAGTAATTGTTTCCACACGTATATATCAAACTCATCAATATCAATATATTTTAATTTACCATCTTTTACAGATTGTTCACTCACATATTCAGGCAACAATGCAACTCCCATACCTTGCTCAACAAGTGAACAAATCAAATGTGTACTCCCTAATTCCAAAATAGGCTGAACTTCTATAGATCTTTCAGCTAACAATTCATCAAATATCCTTCTATAACTCATATTTTTTTCAGTTAAAATAAATGGGTAAGAAATCAACTGATCTAAACTTACAGTTTTCATTTGTGCAAGTTCATGTTTTGTGCTCACTACAAATCTCACAGATATTTTCTCTTCTTTTACAATCACATAATCTGTATTATAAATATGACTATCCAATGTTAAAATCATATCAGCCTCATTGTGATTTAATAACCTAAATAAATCTTGTGTTCCAGCAGGTGTTATCTTTAAAGTGATATGTGGATATTTTTTCATAAAACGAACAAATTCATCTTGAAGTAACACATACGTTAAAGAATCGGCTAATGCTAAATGTACATGGCCTCTTATAGATGTTGAATCTTGAATAGACTTTTCTAATTCATTAGTAAGTTTGGTCATTTGGTGAGCATAGTTTAAAACTTCTCTGCCTTTATCAGTTAAAGTAATTGTATGATAAATTCTTTCAAATAATTGACAATTGAGTTCTTTTTCTAATTGTTTAATTTGTGTAGATACTGTTGATTGTGAATAACCAAGAACTTCTGCTGCTTTTGTAAAACTATTTAATTCGGCAACCTGTATAAATGTTATTAAATTTCTTATTTCCATAATGCCTCCTATATTATCTAAATTATTGATGTATATTATCTATATTATCAATTTTACGAATACTACATTTTAATATATACTAAGGTTACATTAAATTCAACAAAGAGGAACAGATTATGGATTTTATTTTATCAATCATTAAAAATTTATATCAATTATTATGGGGAGATTTAATAACTATACCTCTCCCAAGTGGAAGTTCTATTGGACTTTCATTACTCGTTATTATTTTAATACCTGCTGGTATTTTCTTTACTATCAAAACAAAATTCTTACCATTTCGTTTGTTTCCAGAGATGATTAGAACAACTATGGAAAAGAAACATACGACAGAAAAACATTCTATCTCAGGAGTTCAAGCTTTAATTATATCTACTGCAACTCGTGTTGGAATGGGGAATTTGGTTGGAGTTATTGCAGCAATTTCTTTTGGTGGTGCAGGGGCTATCTTTTGGATGTGGATTACTGCCCTACTTGGTTCTGCTACTGCTTTTGCGGAAGCAACTTTAGCTCAAATATACAAAGAGAAAGATCCTCTCTATGGTGGATATAGAGGAGGACCTGCTTATTATATTCATCATTTCTTTACAACTAAAACAAAGAAAAAGAAATCTATCATTGCAATCTTATTTGCAATATCTGGATTGATTTGTTGGTGTGGTATTAGTCAGGTCATTGGAAATTCTGTTTCTTCATCATTTGAAAATGCATTTTCTATTCCTCCACTTTATACAACTATTGTATTAGTCCTTCTTTCAGCAATCATTGTTTTAAGAAAAAATGCTATTGTTAAAGTCTTAGATATCATTGTCCCTATTATGGCTTGTTTATACTTTTTTATGACATTATTTATTATCATCACAAATATCACATTGATTCCTAATGTTTTTAAACAAATTTTTGAAGAAGCATTTGGATTCAGACAGGCAGTTGCTGGAGGATTTGGTGCTGTTTTAATGAATGGTGTGAAACGTGGTTTATTTTCTAATGAAGCAGGCTCTGGTTCAGCTCCTTGTGCTGCTGCTGCAGCTGATATTGAACACCCTGCTAAAGAGGGCTTACTTCAAGCTTTTGGTGTTTTCATTGATACAATTTTAATTTGTACTTGCACTGCAATAATTATGTTATTGACTCCTTCTCATCTTATTGCTAGTCAAGAAGGCATGGTATTATTACAAACAGCTATGAATTATCATATGGGGCAATTTGGTGTTATCTTTATAGCAATCACACTTTGGTTATTTAGTTTTTCTACCTTTATTGGTATCTTATTTTATGCCCGATCAAATGTAGCATACTTATTTGGTGATAACTGGTTATCTCAAACAATTTATAAAATCATTGCACTTATCATGTTATTTGTTGGTGGTTTAGCAACATATACATTTGTTTGGGATTTAGGAGATATTGGTGTTGGTCTAATGACTATATTTAATATGATAGCGTTAATTCCTTTATCTTCTCAAGTGATTCAATCTTTAAAAGATTATGAAGTCAAGTATTTAAAGAAATGATAAAGGCTCTCTAGCTTTTATCATTTTTATTTGTTATCTTATCTTGACTCATTGAACTTATACCTACTTTCATGTATAATAATTAAGATTAAAAAGAGGTGAAATAATGGAAGGTTTTTGGTATGAATTAAAACATGTTTGTAAACAATCTGGTGCTAGATATGGAATTTTACATACTCCTCATGGAGATGTAGAAACACCTATGTTTATGCCCGTTGGAACACTCGCAACTGTAAAAGGAATTTCTCCTGAACAATTAAAGGAAATGAATTCACAAGTTATTCTTGCAAATACTTATCACTTATGGTTAAGACCTGGTGAAGATGTTGTTAAACAAGCTGGTGGTTTACATAAGTTTATGAATTATGATGGGCCAATGTTAACAGATAGTGGTGGATTTCAAGTCTTTTCACTTGGAAAGACAAGGAAGATTGAAGAAGAAGGTGTTACTTTTAAAAGTATTGTTGACGGGAAAAAGTTATTCTTATCTCCTGAAAAAGCTATTCAAATTCAAAATGATCTAGGTGCTGATATTATTATGAGTTTTGATGAATGTGCACCTTATCCTTGTACACATGACTACATGAAAAAAAGTGTAGAAAGAACATTACGCTGGGCAAAACGTGGGAAAGATGCTCATAAAAATGAAAAGCAAGCTTTATTTGGAATTGTTCAAGGTGGAGAATTTGAAGATTTAAGAGAGTTTAGTGCTAAAGAGTTAGTGAAAATGGACTTCCCTGGTTATTCTATTGGTGGTACAAGTGTTGGTGAACCTAAAGATGTTATGTATAAAATGATTGATGATGCTATTAAATGGTTACCTGAAGATAAGCCACGTTATTTAATGGGAGTTGGTAATCCTATCGATTTAATTGAAGGTGCAATTCGTGGTGTTGATATGTTTGACTGTGTTTTACCAACAAGAGTTGCTAGACACGGAGCTTTAATGACACATTATGGACGTATGAATATTAATAATGAGAAATATAAATACGATTTTACACCTATTGATGATAAATGCACTTGCTATACATGTCAAAATTATACACGTGCATATTTAAGACATTTACATAAATGTGATGAATTATTTGGAAAAAGTTTACTTTCTATTCATAATGTTGCTTTCTTATTACAATTAAGCGAAGATATAAGAAAAGCAATTCGAGAAGATCGTTTATTAGATTTCAAAGAAGAATTCTTAGAGCATTATGGTAGAGATGTTTATGAAAGGGCG
>CALDMQ010000262.1 GCA_937917505.1 uncultured Erysipelotrichaceae bacterium
ATCATATGCATAAACTTCGCTATAGTTTTCCAGTGTTAGGTGTCATGGGATTGGGTTTTTTACTTATTATGTTACAGCCTGATTTTGGAAGTGGGATTGTTATGGCGTGCAGTATTGTTGTGATGCTTATTGTTTCACCATTTCCTTTTGTTTATTTTATTGGTTTAGGATGTTTGGGTGTATTGGGGATTGTGTTGATGGTTTTATCGGCTCCGTATCGCATGGAACGTATTTTATCTTTTTTAGATCCTTTTCAAGATCCATTAGGAAGTGGATTTCAAGCTATTCAATCTTTATATGCAATAGGGCCTGGAGGACTGTTGGGGGTAGGATTTGATAAAAGTATACAAAAACATTTTTATCTACCAGAACCACAAACTGATTTTATTTTTGCAATTATGGCTGAAGAATTTGGTTTTATTGGCGGTGTTCTTCTTATTGGCTTTTATTTTTATTTGTTTTGGACAATATTAAATATTGCTCAACACACAAAAGATTTGTTTGGAAGTTTTTTAATGATAGGAATTATCTCTATGATAGCAATTCAGACTTTCATTAATCTTGGAGTTGTGGTAGGATTATTTCCTGTCACAGGTGTGACATTGCCATTGATGTCTTATGGTGGTACAAGTTTAACGATTACACTTGTCAGTATAGGAATTTTAATAAATATATCGAAATCTACAGATAGTATGATATAATGTGTGTGAAATTAAAATTTCACACACATTATACAAAAAAGTGCTATGGCACGATTTCGTACAATGAAAAAAGGGAGATGAGATGCATGAAAATCATAGTTAGTGCTGGAGGAACAGGTGGACATTTATATCCTGCCTTAGCTCTAGTTGAATATATTAAAACAAAAATTCCAGATGCAGAATTTTTATTTGTAGGAACAACAGATCGTTTGGAATCACAAGTTGTTCCACAAATGGGTTATCAATATAAAGGATTAAATGTCAAAGGATTTGTGGGAAACCCTATTCAAAAAATAAAGAATGGATTGATTTTCCTAAAATCTTTAAAACAATCAAAACAAATTTTAAAAGAATTTAAACCTGATATTGTGATTGGGTTTGGTGGTTATCCAAGTGCTTCTGTTGTTATGGCGGCATCAAAAATGAATATTCCTACCATGATTCATGAACAAAATTCAATTATTGGCTTAACAAATAAAATTTTAATTAAAAGGGTGGATAAGATTATATGTTGTTATCAAAAAGCTTATGATTTGTTTCCTCGAGAAAAAACAATGTTATTAGGAAATCCACGTGCAAGTGTTGTTGCACATCAACAACTTCATGATATTCATGATTTATATCATATACAAAAAAATCGTCAAACAGTTGTTATTGTCATGGGAAGTTTGGGTTCATCATCAGTGAATGCTGTTATGAAAGAAGCGTTATTACAAATGCAATATGATGATTATGATGTTGTTTATGTGACTGGGAAAAATTATTATGATGATATGAAAGCGGAACTTGTCGGGATTAATGATTCCATTCATTTGGTCAATTATATTGAAGATATGCCAAGTTTAATATCTAGTTGTGATTTATTAGTTAGTCGTGCAGGGGCTACAACCTTGGCTGAGATTACAGCGCTGTCTTGTGCGTCGCTGATTATTCCAAGTCCTTATGTTGTGGCAAATCATCAAGAGTATAATGCCAAGGAACTTGTTGATGCGAAGGCCGCTCAATGGATCTTAGAAAAGGATTTATCGGCTGATATTTTTGTTAAAAAAGTGCGTACTTTATTAAAAGATAAAGAAGCTTTAAAAGAAATGAAGATAAATGCTGGAATGTTAGGAAAACCTCATGCCTGTGAAGATATTTATGATGAAATGATGAATTTAATAGAAAGGAAATAATGTTATGGACTTTGAACGAGTTTTCTATAAATTAGTAGAATTAGATTTAGGTGATATTTTAGAAAATGAACCGATGTATAAACATACAACTTTAAAAGTTGGTGGACCAGCACGTTTTTTTGTTCACGTGAAAGATGTAGAAGCATTACAAAGAGGTCTTGCTTATTGTAAAGCAGAAAATATAAAACATATGGTTATTGGAAAAGGTTCGGATTTGTTGTTTTCCGATAAAGAATATGAAGGTGTTATTTTTTCTTTAGTGAAGAACTTTACGCAAGTGCATATCAATGGTATTGAAATCAAGGCTCAAGCAGGAGTCGGGATGATTTATTTAGCATATGAAGCTGCTAAAACTGGGTTATCAGGATTTGAATTTATGAGTGGTATTCCAGGAACAATTGGTGGCGGTATTTATATGAATGCGGGTGCTTATAAGTATTGTATGGCTGATGTTTTTGCTTCAGCAATAGTTTTAAATAGTGATAATGAGCTTGTGACTTTAACTAAAGAAGATATGCAGTTTGGATATCGTCATTCAATTTTACAAGAACATCCTGATTGGGTTTTGATAGAAGCAACGTTTACAATGTCTTCAAAAGATCCTCAAGAAATTATGGCTGTTTTGGATAAAAGAAAAGAAAGACGTATGGCAACACAGCCATGGAATTTTGCGAGTGCAGGAAGTATTTTTAGAAATCCACAGGAGAAGTCTGCGTGGCAATATATTGACGAATGTGGATTAAGAGGACATGAAATTGGAGGTGCCCAAGTTTCACCAAAACATTCTAATTTTATTGTTAATAATGGTTATGCAAGTGCAAAAGATATTTTAGAATTAATTTTATTGGTAGAAAAAACTGTGTTTGATCATTTTCATGTGATTTTGGAGAAAGAAGTTATTTTGGTTAACTGGGAGTAGGTGAATATCTTGAAACAAGATTATTACTATAACGAGCACGACGAAAATCAGGTGAAAAAAATATTAAAATCCAAAAAGAAAAAACGTTTTAAAAGACGCATAAGAATGCTATTTGTTTTAGGTGTATTCTTTTTGATTGGTTTTTATTTTATGAGTGATTTATCAAAGGTAAAATCAATTGAAGTTAAGGGGAATGTTGAAGTTAAGACAGAAACTGTCATTAAACAGTCATCATTAACAAAAGACACTTTTTATATGTTTATTAATAAAAGTAAAGTGGTTGATAAAATCAAAGATATGGGAATGATTAAAAGAGTTGATGTATCTGTCGATTTGTTGGGCAATGTTGTTATTGAGATTGAAGAAGGAAAGAAAGTTGCATACTGTGAAATCGGTAAAAAAACATATGTAATAGATGAACTGGGTAATGTAAAAGCAACAAATGATAAAAAACTCATTAGTTCATTACAATCGTGCCCAAGGTTTTTGGGTTTTAAAGATGAAAAGTTTTTAAAAGAGTTTTCAAAAGAATATGTACAAGTTCAAAGTTTAATTCGTAATCAGACAAGTGATATTATTCATGATCCTAAAAAAGCGGATGAAACACGCATGAAATTTATTTTAGATTGTGGCAAAATTTTATATGTGCGTGTAGAAGATATGGTCGATCAGTTAAATAATTTTGATTATGAGGCAAATATTGTTCAAGATAAAAGAAATTGTACGTTTAGTTT
>CALDMQ010000263.1 GCA_937917505.1 uncultured Erysipelotrichaceae bacterium
GCATTGTCTTTTCATCATACCAAGGTTGTAAAACAAAACCAGGCACAATCCTTTCAATTGTCATATTTTGATACATGTTCTTTTGTATCAAAGGAATCAAACTACTTATAGAACGAGGTGCTACTTCTGGATATAATTCAATCACAATTTCTGATTTATTTTGCATAACAATTGTCATAATTGGACGTGGAGTAAGTGTAATCCAATATCTTAAATGATGATCGATGCTATTTTCCAAAACACCACCATTTTTTTCAATTGTTTTCATTGAAGCAAGATTATTTTCATGACAAGTAACTAACACTTTATCAATTCCAAATTCTCGACATTTTTCAAGTCCAAGTTTTAACATCGAACTTGCATATCCTTTTAATCTTTGAGATGGTCTTACACTATACCCAATATGTCCCCCTGTTTTTAACAAACCATCATTTAATTCATGCCTGATATCAATCATTCCTACAATATAATTATTTGCGATTAAGACATACGTTGATGATGACACAAAACCCTCAGGTAAACTTTCTTTATTTTTTAATGATTGAAGATGCTCATACCATTCATCAAAACAATTATAATTATTAAGTCCACTTGTCCCATCTAAACTGCTATGATGTTCTATAAATTCTTTTCTATAGTCCATGATTTCATCCTTCATATCATAACTGATTTCTTTTAAATACAATCCCATAAACAATCACCCCTTGTTTTCAACATTATACAAATTCATTATCTAAAACTCAAGTTCTACAAAAAAAACAATTTAAAAAAGAAAAACATAACAACATCTACCAAAGTGTGATAAAATAAAAATGAATAAGGGAGGTCTTAATATGAAGATTATTACAATTGCCAGAGAATATGGTTCAGGGGGACGTTTGATAGCTCAACGTGTCGCTGAAAAATTAGGTATCGTATATTACGATAATGAGATTATTGATTTAGCAGCTAAAGAATTAGGATTTGATATTGACACAATTCGTAAAGCAGCCGAAGAAAAGTCATCAAGTTTTATGTATACAATGTCATCATCAGCCTTTACATTACCTCTCAATGATCAAGTTTTTACAACTCAATCTAAAATCATTCGTCATCTTGCCAAACATGACTCATGTATTATTGTCAATGGATGTGCAGATTATGTCTTAGAAGATTATGATCATGTGTTAACAGTATTCATTCATGCGCCTTTAGAATCAAGAATGCGTAGAGTTAAAGAAGATTATAAAGAAGTTAATGAAGATGTCAAACAGTATGTTATGAAAAAAGATAAACGTAGAAGTAATTATTATAATTACTATACAACAAAAAAATGGGGACAATTAAAGAACTTTGATTTAACTATAAATAGTGACTTAGGTATTGATGAAGTCGCTGATATGATTGTAAAATTATATAAGGAAGAAAACTTTTAATGGCCTCAGAAAATAAAATGGGTACTATGCCTGTTAACAAACTATTAATAACAATGTCATTACCTATGATGATATCTATGCTTGTTCAGGCAATGTATAATGTTGTGGATAGTGTATTCGTTGCTCAAATTAGTGAAAATGCATTAACTGCTGTTTCATTAGCCTTTCCTTTGCAAAACTTAATGATTGCTTTTGCTGGTGGAACAGCGGTTGGTGTTAATGCCTTATTATCACGTAGTTTAGGAGAAAAGAATCAAAATCATGTCAATCAAACAGCTATGAATGCTATTTTTGTCTTTTTAGTAACAGCAGTTATTTTCCTGATTGGTGGTTTTTCGTTTTCTCATTTCTTTTTTTCTGTTCAGACAAGTAATCAAGAAATTGTTACAGCTAGTACGCAATATGCTATGATTGTTGTAGGTTGTTCATTTGGTTTGTTTTTCCAATTCCTATTTGAACGATTATTACAAGCTACTGGTCGAACAGTACATACAATGATCACTCAAGGCTTAGGTGCAATTATCAATATCATTTTAGATCCTATTTTTATTTTTGGATTGTTTGGTTTTCCGAAAATGGGCGTTACTGGTGCAGCCCTTGCTACAGTAGTAGGTCAAATTATTGCATGTTTGTTAGCTTTATTCTTTAATTTAAAATTGAATCATGATATTCATTTCTACTTAAAAGGCTTTAAACCACAATTACATATTATACGTCAAATTTATTCTGTAGGTGTCCCATCGATTATTATGCAATCAATTGGAAGTGTAATGACATTTGGTATGAATACGATTTTAATTACTTTCTCAACAACAGCCACTGCTGTTTTTGGTGTTTATTTTAAATTACAAAGTTTTGTCTTTATGCCTGTTTTTGGATTAAACAATGGTATGATTCCTATTATTGCATACAATTTAGGAGCAAAGCAAAAAGAAAGAATGTTAAAGACTATTCGACTTGCTATGATTTATGCAACAATCATGATGATATGTGGTATCTTAGCTTTTGAATATATACCAGAAACATTACTTGGTTTCTTTAATGCATCTGAAGAACTTATGAAAATTGGTGTTCCTGCTTTAAGAATTATTGCTACTCACTTTATCTTTGCAGGATATTGTATTGTATGTAGTGCAGTTTTCCAAGCTGTCGGTAAAGGTACATATAGTTTAATAAATTCTTTAATTCGTCAACTATTTGTACTATTACCTGTTGCTTATATTTTATCGTTATTTGGAAATATCGATTTAATTTGGCTAGCATTTCCAATTGCAGAAATAACTTCAGCTATTTCTTCAACAATTCTTTTTAGAAAAATCAAATCACATTTAAACTTTATGCAAAACGAATCAGTTTAGGCTGATTCGTTTTTCTAGACAAAAGAAAAACCAGCTTCAAGCTGGTTAATTTCTTATTTAAATCCATATTTTTTATTGAATTTGTCAACACGTCCATCTGCACTTGCAAATCTTTGTTTTCCAGTATAGAATGGATGACAGTTTGAACAAGTATCAACACGAATTTCGTCTAATACTGAACCTGATTCAAATTCATTTCCACATGAAGTACATACGACTTTCACTTTTTTATAATTTGGATGAATTCCTTGTTTCATTTTTTCTTTCTCCTTCCGCCTTGAAATATTTGCTACTTCAAAGTAAGTTGCTCAATTATAATATCATTTCTTGTTGTTAAATTCAACACTTTTTTTATATTTATTCATCTATTTCATAACGAGTAATATGAGCACCTAAAGTAATCAGTTTATGATCAATATTATCATACCCACGATCAATATGATAAACATTTGTAATTTCTGTTTTTCCTTTTGCGATAAGTCCCGCTACAACCAACGCAGCCCCACAACGTAAATCTGTTGCCATCACTCTTGCACCATGTAATGGTGTAGGCCCATGGATTGTACTTCTTGCTTCTTCTAATTTAATATTAGCACCCATTTTATTTAATTGTTCAC
>CALDMQ010000264.1 GCA_937917505.1 uncultured Erysipelotrichaceae bacterium
GATTTAATTCATTCTTTAAGAAATCAAATTATTTATATTCAATATGGTTTCTTTATTTTATTTGCAGGTATGATGATTTTATGGGTCTTCTCTTTAATTAGACCTTTGAAAAAAATAAAGAATTACATTGATGCAATTAAAGATAGACAAGATAGTGAACTTCATATTGATAGAGAAGATGAAATAGGGATTGTATCTCAAGCTTTGGTTGATATGAAAGAGAATTTAGATAAACAAGAAAAAATTAAAGAAGAAATGATTCATAATATTTCCCATGATTTAAAAACACCAATAGCATTGATTCAAACATATGGGCAAAGTGTGAAAGATGATGTTTATCCTTATGGGGACAAAGATAGTTCTATGGATGTGATTATAGAGAATGCCAATCGATTAGAACATAAAGTGAAATCATTCTTATATTTAAATCGTTTGGATTATTTACAAGGAGAAGGAAATGTTGAACAATCTATTCATATCAAAAAATTGATTATGAAAATTGTAGAACAAATGGATGTATTTAAACCAGAAATTCAATTAAATACTGATTTGAAAGATGTTGAATTTATGGGTGATGAGGAACATTGGAGAGTTGCGATTGAAAATATTATTGATAACGCTTCACGTTATGCTTCTTCAATGATTTGTATAACTTTAAAGGAAAATTATTTAGAGATTTATAATGATGGTAAACATATTGACGAAGAAGAACTTCCTTATTTATTTGATCCATATGTTAAAGGCATTAAAGGTCAATTTGGATTAGGATTATCAATTGTAAGTAAAATAGTCAAAATGTATGGTTATCAAGTTCATGTTTATAATCGAGATGTAGGTGTTTCTTTTGTATTTGAAAAGGCCGCAAAGTAAGCGACCTTTTTATTATTCCCCAATTATTTTCTTTTTGGGATCTTTAACAATCTCTGCAATAGAAGTGACAGCACTTGCCATACCTTGTAAATCACTAGGAATAATAATCTTTGTTGAATCACCTTTAGCGACTTCTTCTAAAGCTTTGAATCCTTCTAATGTGACATAAGCTGTTTCAGGTTTTGCATTATTGATATATTCAATACCTTTTGCTTGAGCTTCATAAACTAATCTTAATGCTTCTGCTTCACCTTCAGCACGGGCGATTTGTGCTTCTTTTTCAGCAGTTGCTTCAAGAATCATAGATTCCTTTTTACCTTCAGCAGTTAAGATAGCAGCAGTCTTTTTCCCTTCAGCTTGTAAGATAGCTTCACGTCTTTCACGTTCAGCACGCATTTGTTTTTCCATGGCTTCTTGAATATCACGAGGTGGAATGATATTTTTCACTTCAACACGATGAATTTTAATTCCCCAAGGATCAGTTGCTTCATCTAAGATAGCACGCATTCTTGAGTTAATAATATCTCTTGAAGTTAATGTTTCATCTAATTCTAAATCCCCAATAATATTACGTAATGTAGTCGCAGTTAAATTTTCGATAGCGTTTAATGGTCTGACAACTCCATAAGTAAATAACTTAGGATCAGTAATTTGAAAATAAACAACAGTATCAATTTGCATTGTAACATTGTCTTTAGTAATGACTGGTTGAGGAGCAAAGTCCATAACTTGTTCTTTTAAAGAGACTTTATTTGCAACCCTATCCAATAAAGGAATCATAATGTGTAAACCAACATTACAAGTACGATTATATGCTCCAATACGTTCAACTACATAAGCATAAGATTGAGGTACAATGCGAATTGTCTTAGCAATAATGACAAGTAATAAAATAACTAAAATTGCAATCCATAAATAATAAGTTATAAATTCAAACATAATTTTCCCTCTTTTCTAAATTTTTTTCACAACAACATGTGCACCCTCGATAGAAACAACTTCTGCATATTCTCCTGCTTCAATAAGTTCATTATTTAAACTTGCAGCTAACCATAAAGTTCCCATAACTTTGACTTCACCTTTATTATCTGGTGTAATTGTTTCTGTCACT
>CALDMQ010000265.1 GCA_937917505.1 uncultured Erysipelotrichaceae bacterium
ATATTGAAGAAGGGGAAAAAGGAGTTCAATTATGTTAAACATTGCTGTCTTTGTATCAGGTGGAGGAACTGATTTACAATCAGTGATTGATGCTTGTGAAAAAGGACAAATCAATGGACAAATTAAACTTGTGATTTCTAATCGTCAAAATGCTTATGGATTAGAAAGAGCAAAAAAAACGGGTATTGAAACAGCGGTTGTTAAAAAAGATGATGCATTGATTGTTTCAATGTTAAAAGAAAGAGATATTGATTTGGTTGTTTTAGCTGGGTATTTAGCTATCTTAACAGATACATTAATTGATGCGTATCCAAATCAAATTATTAATATTCATCCTTCATTGATTCCTTCGTTTTGTGGAAGTGGCATGTATGGTATGCATGTACATGATGCTGTGTTAAAAAGAGGGGTAAAAGTCAGTGGAGCAACTGTTCATTTTGTAAGTAGTGAAGTAGACGGTGGTCCGATTATTAAGCAAGTTGCTTGTGATATTTCGGATTTAGAAACTGCAGAGGATATTCAAGCAAGAGTTTTAGAAATTGAGCATCGTATTTTACCTGAGGTTGTTGGATTATATTGTGATGGAAGAATAAAAGTTGAAAATGGAAAGGCAAAGGTGATTTAGATGAGAAGAGCTTTGATTTCAGTAACAAATAAAGATGGTGTTGTTGATTTTGCCAAAGGTTTAGTGAAGTTAGGTTTTGAAATTGTTTCTACTGGTGGAACAATGAAGGTCTTACAAGATAATGGTGTGGCATGTATTGCAATTGATGATGTCACTGGTTTTCCTGAAATGTTAGACGGGAGAGTAAAAACTTTACATCCTATGGTTCATGGTGGTTTATTATATCGTAGAGATTTAGAAGAACATGTAAAGACAATAAAGGAACATGGTATTCATCCTATTGATTTGGTTTGTGTGAATTTATATGAGTTTGAAAAAGCTTTAAGAGCTGGTAAACCAATGGAAGATATGATTGAAAATATTGATATTGGTGGACCTTCTATGATTAGAAGTGCTGCGAAAAACTTTAAAGATGTTTTAATTGTTACTGATCCAAGTGATTATTCTAAGGTTTTAGAAGCGATTGAAAATGATGCAACTGATTATGATTTTAGATTAAATCTTGCTTATAAAGCATTTTCTACAACAGGTGCTTATGATGCAATGATTTCTCGTTACTTTGCTGAAGTCTGCCATGATGATTTCCCAGATACATTAAATATCTCACTTAAGAAAGTAGAACATTTACGTTATGGTGAAAACTCTCAACAAGCAGCGAATAAATATGAAGATGCTTATGTTCAAAAATCTTTATTAGATTACGAACAACTACATGGCAAAGAAATTTCATTTAATAATGTAAATGATTTATATGGTGCTGTTGCAGTAGTGAGGGAATTTGGTGATCAAATTGTTACTGCTGCGATCAAACATTCAACACCTTGTGGTGTGGCTATTGGAAATACTGGTTATGATTCTTATATGAAAGCATATGAAGCTGATCCTCAATCTATCTTTGGGGGAATTGTTGCAGTTAACTATAAAGTAGATAAAGCAACTGCTGAAGAAATGCATAAGATTTTCTTAGAAATTGTTGCTGCTCCTGATTTTGATGATGATGCTTTAGAAGTTTTAAAGAAAAAGAAAAATTTAAGAATCTTAAAATTAAAGAATCTAGATGCAAGAGATGCAAAATATGACATTAAATATCTTGAAGGTAAAGTTTTAGTTCAAGAATTAAATACAAAGATGATTGATGACATGAAAATTGTTACTGAAGCTAAGCCAACAGATGAACAATTATCAGATATGGAATTTGGTATGAAAGTTGTTAAATATGTGAAATCAAATGCCATCTGTATTGTCAAAAATGGTGTCACTCTTGCTATTGGTGGAGGTCAAACATCTCGTGTATGGGCATTAGAAAATGCTATTCATAATAATCCTGATAAAGATTTCAATGGTGCTGTATTAGCCAGTGATGCATTCTTCCCATTTAATGACTGTGTACAAGTCGCTGCTGATGCAGGAATTGCTGCTATTGTTCAACCAGGTGGAAGTGTAAGAGATCAAGATTCTATTGATTTATGTAATGAAAAGAATATCCCTATGGTATTTAGTGGATATAGACATTTTAGACACTAAGGAGAAACACAATGAAAGTTTTAATCATTGGTAGTGGTGGTCGTGAACATGCGATTGCTTATGCTTTAAAGAAAAGTAAAAAAGTAGATGAAATTCATGCAATTCCAGGAAATCCTGGGATTGGAGAAATTGGAACTTGTCATCCAGGTAGCGTTGATGATTTAGAAGGTATCTTAAAATTTGTAGAAGATAATTCTATTGATTTGACTGTCATTGGTCCTGAAGTACCTTTATGCAAAGGACTTGCGGATTTATTAGAATCACATGGACATAAAGTTTTTGGTCCTACAAAATTTGCAGCAACTTTAGAAGGAAGCAAAGCTTTCTCAAAAGACTTTATGGCAAGACATAATATTCCAACTGCTGCTTATAAAGAAGTGAATAACTATGAAGAAGCTATTGAAGCTTTAAAAGAATTTGACTATCCAGTGGTTGTGAAAGCTGATGGTTTAGCTGCTGGTAAAGGTGTTGTCATTTGTGAAGATGACAAAATGGCAATAGATACTTTAAAAGACATGATGATTGATGGAGCATTAGATGGTGCTGGAAGTAAGGTTGTTTTAGAAGAATTCTTAACTGGTTTTGAATGTTCATTATTATGTTTTACTGATGGAGAAACAATTGTTCCAATGGTCAGTGCTAAAGATCATAAACAAATTTATGATGAAAACAAAGGTCCTAATACTGGTGGTATGGGAACTGTTTCACCTAATCCATTCTTACCTGAAGGTATGGAAGATGTGTTTAGACATGATATCTTAGAGCCTTTTATGGCTGGTTTGAAAGTTGATCATATGGATTATAGAGGTGTTGTTTTCATTGGTTTAATGATTGAAAATAATAAAGCGAAGGTTCTTGAATTTAATGTACGTTTTGGTGATCCAGAAACACAATCTATCTTGTTAAGATTAGATAGTGATTTATTTGATATTATGTATGCTGTAAGTACAAAGACATTGAAAGATGTTGAAGTGAAATGGAAAGATGAACATGTTGCTTGTTTAGTTTTAGCA
>CALDMQ010000266.1 GCA_937917505.1 uncultured Erysipelotrichaceae bacterium
AGCTGGTACAGTTAATTTATCATGTGTTCTTCTTTTATCTCTTCTTGTTTTTGAAACTCTTCTTTGTGGTACTGCCATAGGTACACCTCCTTATTCTTTATCCTTAAAATAATCTTTAAGTTTTGCTAGACGAGGATCAATATAATCTTCATCTTTGCAATCATCTTCTTCAGTTAGTACTTTCCAACCATTTCCACTAGTTTTTAAAGTCGCGTTATCTTTGACAACACGCATAGGAACATCCATCATGATTTCCTGAAATACGACCGGTGTTAAATCAACCATATCTCGTTTCACTTCTATAACATCTTCATCATCGTCAGGTTTATAGAAAGCAAAGACAACAGATGAATCAATATCAAATGGATAATCCACATTCTCTAAAGACACAGCACATGGTAGAATCATTTGACCTTTCACAGTGAAATCAATGTATAATCGACGATTTTTCATATCCAAACGTCCTTGCCCAATGACATGAACATCTTTTAACCCATTGATTTGAGATAAATTATGGAACATTTCATCAGGAAATGTGAGCATTTCATCGAATGAAAAACACCCATTAATCTGTTTCACAATCCATTGTAAATTCCATTTCAAAAAAATCACCCTTTACATCGCATAGCCAATTATATATAAAATAACTACATATGTCAATCATATTTTACTTTATTTGCTTGATTTTCAAGCATTTTCTCTTTCTTTTTATTGAAACATTTTTTATCATATAAAATTCAATATATAACTATATTATAAAAATTATTATACTCTTATTTTTGTTTCTGTGTTAAACTATAGCAAGGGTGAGAAAATGAAAGTACTAGGTATTATTGTGGAATACAATCCATTTCATAACGGACATATTTATCATATTCAAAAAGCTAAAGAACTAACACAATGTGATTATACAATTGCAGTTATGTCATCTTCTTTTGTGCAAAGAGGAGAACCTGCAATTATTGACAAAGGAAAACGTAGTCGTCTTGCGGTTGAATATGGCATTGATTTAGTCATTGAGCTTCCTTTTGTTTATGCTTGTCAAAGTGCTGATTATTTTGCAAAGGGTGCTATTGATTTATTACACGCAATTGGTGTCACTGATATTTGTTTTGGAAGTGAAGATGGTCATATAGAAACCTTTGTTGAAATAGCAAATGCTATTGAAGAACACCACGATACATACCAACGACTTGTTAAGGAATTTATGAACCAAGGAAAACGTTACCCAGATGCTTGTAACAGTGCTTTAAAAAGTATTTTAAATCATGAAATCAAAACGCCTAATGATTTGCTAGGTTTAAGTTATGTAAAAGAAATCATTTCACACAACTACCCTATAACTCCACATTGTTTTAAACGGACAAATCAATATCATGATGAAAATATGCAAAAAATCGCAAGTGCTTCTGCAATTCGCAAAGCTATTTTCCAAGGACTTGATTATAACTACGCTTTGCCCCAAGGTGAGCTTTACCAAAAAACACATTATTCCTTAAATGATTTTTTCAGTTATCTTCAATATCAAATCATGATGTCATCTCACATCGAGCTAAGCCAATATCATATGGTTGAAGAAGGTTTAGAAAACGCTTTAAAAACACATATTTCTCATGTGTCCAATGGAGAAGAACTGATTCAAGCATTACTTTCAAAACGCTATACACGCCCACGTATTCAACGTATGCTTATACATATTTTGATGAAGAATACAAAAGAAG
>CALDMQ010000267.1 GCA_937917505.1 uncultured Erysipelotrichaceae bacterium
GTCTAGGCTTATAGCCGCAGAGAAAACCACGCCTTCTAGACGTGGTTTTTATTTATTTAGAGTTTGAGTGTATTTGAAATGATATTTTGTAAAGATTGTGTTACAATAAATAAAGAAAGTTGGTGATTTTATGAAAGGTTATATTCATTCTACAGAAAGTTGTGGTACAGTTGATGGACCAGGGATACGCTTTGTTGTCTTTTTTCAGGGGTGTCCAATGAGATGTTTATATTGTCATAACCCTGACACATGGGAAGTGAATACAGGAACACAAATGAGTGTTGAAGAAATTTTAGATATGTATCAAAGTAAAGCAGCATTTTATAAGAATGGTGGCATAACTTGCACTGGTGGAGAGCCTATGTTACAAATTGATTTCCTGATTGAACTTTTTGAAAAATGTCGAGAAAGAGATATACATACGTGTTTAGATACTTCTGGAATTACTTTTAATGATAATCCTGATTATTTGAAGAAATTAAATCGTTTATTAGATGCTACTTGTTTGGTAATGTTAGATATTAAACATATTGATCCAGACGAACATAAGAAATTAACAGCTCATTCTAATGAACAAATTTTAAAATTTGCGAAATATGTTGATGATTATGGGATTGATTTATGGGTAAGACATGTTGTTGTCCCTACAATTACACAAAATGAAGAGTATTTATATCGTTTAGGTGAATTTATTGCTAATTTAAAGCATTTACATGCTTTAGATGTTTTACCTTATCATACAATGGGTGTTGTGAAATATGAAAATTTAGGGATGGATTACCCTTTAAAAGGTATTCCTCCTTTAGATAAAGAAGATGCAATTAAGGCACGTAAAATTGTTCTTCAAGGTATGAAAGATGCATTAAATAGACACGATTAGTGTCTATTTCTTTACTATGATGGATATTTGTTTAATACAAAAACAACTAGATGAATATTATGCTCATCATGATTTAGATGGTGCTTATGCTTTTATGATTAAACATATAGAACAAGCTATTTCATATCATCAAGATGATGTTTTGTTGTTTTTGTTAAATGAATTGATTGGTTATTATCGTGCCGTTTCATTGTTTGATGAAGGAGAAACTATTATTCATAAAGTACTTGCTATTTTAGAAATGTTAGGGATCAAAGATTCTTTAGATGGAGCAACAACTTATTTGAATATAGCGACATTTTATCGTGCTAAAGGAGACTATCCTTTGGCTTTAGAGTATTATAATAAGACAGAAAAGATTTATCAGTATTATTTGAATCCTTTAGATGAACGTTATTGTGGTTTTTATAATAATATGAGTTTGCTTTATCAAGAGATGGGAGATTATTCTAGAGCTCTACAATTATCATATCAAGCATTAAATATTGTTTTAAAGCTACCTCATTGTCAAAGTGAACAAGCAATTACATATACGAATTTAGCTCATATTTATTTAGCACTAAATGATCTCAATCATGCAAAAGAGTGTTTGACACATGCTTTGAATTTATTTGATCAAGAAGATTCACATTATTTTTCAGTATTATCAGCTTTAGCTCATCTTTATTACTTAAAACATGACTATGAAAAATCTTTATCTTATTATGATCAAGCTATTGAAGGAATTAAGAATATCTATGGATGTAATAAAGATTATTATATTTGCATGCAAAACAAGGAAAAAGTATTACATGAAATGAAAAAATATAGTGGTTTAGAATTAAGTAAACAATATTACTTAACATATGGAAAAAAGATGCTAGAGATGTATTTTAAAGATTATTTACCTTATATGGCTATTGGTTTATGTGGCTTTGGTTCTGATTGTTTAGGCTATGATGATTTTATTTCTCAAGATCATGATTTTGGTCCTGGATTTTGTATTTGGTTGCCACGTAGTATTTTTGCTCAAATTGGTGAGCAATTACAATTAGCTTATAATCAATTACCTCAAGAATTCATGGGATATCATAGACAAGAATCTGCTCACGGTCAAGGAAGGGTAGGCGTCTTTTGTATTGAAGACTTCTTTTATCAATTTATACAAAATTTACCAATATCTTTAGACGATTGGCTAAAGAAGGATGATCAAAATTTATTGTGTTGTGTCAATGGTGAAATTTTTGATGATTATTTTGGTGAAGTAACTATGATTAGAGAACGATTAAGTTATTATCCTGAAGATATACGCTTAAAGAAATTGGCTAAGAATATTGCAATTATGGCACAATCAGGACAATATAATTATGCGCGTTGTTTAACGCGTCAGGATTTTGTGGCTGCTAGTTTATGTTTTAATGAATTTTTAGAGGCTTTATTAAATGTCATATATTTAGCTAATAAAAAGTATAAACCTTATTATAAATGGTCTTATTATGGGTTAAAAGATTGTCAAGTATTAAAGAATGTTTATCCTTTAATACAACAATTGGTTGAATTACCTTTATACCATGACTCTTGGAAAGATAATCAATTACAAATTAATATAAAAGATCCGCGTATTGTTTTAATTGAAAGAATATGTTCGTTAGTTGTCACAGAATTGAAGAATCAAGGTTTAACATTACTAGATGATGATTTTTTAGATGTTCATGCTTATGAAATTATGAAACATATACAAAATAGTTATATTCGAAATAAACATGTGATGGAGGGTTAGTATGATTGATAAAATTATTCAATTAGAATGGGAATGGTTTGAAAATGTACGTCATATCGATGGTCGTGCAGAATGTCAAAATGATCATGAAACATTTTATTTACAAA
>CALDMQ010000268.1 GCA_937917505.1 uncultured Erysipelotrichaceae bacterium
TCCATAATCACACGTGCTGGTTGTTGATATGAATCATTAAAAGTTAAGATCAATTTATTTCCTATCACTTCACAATAAGTCAAACTTTCATTATAGATCAAACATGTTTCCTTTGTCTTTAAATCATATCGATGAATTCCTTTTCTTGTATAATAAAACAAATAATCCTCTGTCATATTCGCAAGCATACTTACACCATCAACAACATTTGTAATTTGTTTTGTCTTTAAATCAAAACATTGTACTTGTGCTGATTCTGCTGTAAAGTAAAGTTTTTCATTTTGATAAATGAGTTGTGTAGGATTACCACCAACAAGCTTTTCATCACCTTTACCATCAATCCCTATACTATAGATACCATCTTCACTTGTATAATAAATCTTTTCACCAATAATGTTTAAGTTATAAGAACGTCTTTTATTTAATTTTCGATTTTGATGTGTTGATAAATCATAAACATAAATAGATTCATTATCTTTATCTAGTTGATAATAAATTTTTTGATCTTTTACAGTCATATAATAAGCTTCTTTATCTAAAATCACTTTTTGATTTTGTCCATTCAAGTCACTAGAACAAATGTGATGATCTTTATTTGTATAATAAATTGTTTCACCAACAATATTCACATATGAAACAACATCATTAATAATCACCTTTTGATTCCCAATTTGACGATTCATAGACATCAATTGCCCCTTATTATTAACGATATACAATGTATCTTTATGCATGCCAACATGTCCTTCTTGATTGATATTTCCAATCATCGCAGTTGGACTCATTTCTCCTTCTACTTGAAAAGATTGATAAACAGGTGTATCTGGTGATTGAACTGGTTTAGAATTTGAAAGAAATTGATAAGAAAGAACTGTTGCGATAATTATTACAACCACAGAAATTATAATCAATGGTTTATTAACTTTCTTATTCACTGAAATATTTTTAAAATCACCCTGATCTTTAGGTTCTTCTTTTACAAATTCATTTTCTTGTATAGGTTGATAATAACCACCTACATAATCTTCTTTTTCTTCTTTCACAGACATCCCACAATGTGTACAAAACTGTGCATTTTCCATCAATGCATGATGGCAATGTGGGCATCTTTGAAGTTTCAATCCACAATTTGAACAGAATTGATCTTCTTCATGAATCTCATGTTTACATCTTGGACAATTCATAATAATCCCCTTTCTTTGAAAAAGACATTCTATTGAGCGTCATTGTTTTCTTCATCAACTACTTTATAATCAACATCAATCACATCTGGATTTGATGAGTGAGATTGATTTTGTTGATAATATGTATCTTGATATGTTTCATGTGTTTGTCTTGTATGAGATTGTTCCTTCTTTTTGAAAATTTGTTTTATAAAATAAACAATAAAGAATACTGGAATTAGATAAATAATAAACGGTAAAAAGAATCTTAGTACAAACATAAATAAAATTAATATAATAAATAAATATATATAACTATATCCCATTGTTTCTCTCCTTTGTATGCATTAGTTTATTATATAAATATAAACTATAAATGAACTTTAAATTTCTCTTTTCATCTCAAAAAGATAAGCAATAGGAACTTGTAAACCTTTTGAAAACTTTTCTACAACTTTTAAAGTAATATTACGTGTTCCTCTTTCTACATCAGAGACATAATTTTTAGATAATTGGCAACGAAATGCCAATTCTTCTTGAGAAATATTTTGTCTTAAACGTAATTCTTTGATTCTTCTTCCAAATCGAATATTAATGTCTTCCATGTGTATCATTCTCCATTTGTTTTAACTTCTCAGCTTCTTCTTTAATCTTCTTAAAACTACGATGAAGTCCAGATTTACTAATACTCTTTTCTGTTTGTTCTTCATAAACAGTTGCTAATTCATTTAAAGTTAATTCTGGATTTTCCAAACGCAGGATTGCGATTTTTTGTGTACGATCATCTAAAACTTCTAGTCCTGCTTTATCCATAACATAAGCAATATCTTCTATTTGTGCTTGTGAGGCACTCATAGCTTTCACTTCATTAGCAATATCGCAATTATTCCAACGATTGACTGTATTGGCCATAGAACGATCTATTCTTGTCATTTCAAAGCTCATAACAGATTGACTCGCACCAATAGCACGTAAGAAATCACCTATCTTTTCTGCCGATTTTAAATAAATAACATATTTGTTACGGCGTTTGATAACTTTAGCATTTAATTGATATTGATTCATTAATCCTTGAACAAAGTCTGCATATTCTTCTTCATTCACACTCATTTCTAAATGATAGTTTGATGTTTCAGGATTATTTACACTCCCACATGCTAAAAACACACCTGCTAAATAAGCTCGACTTTCTTCATCAGTTTTTAACATTGTCTTATCCGGTACAGTATGAAATCCAATACCATCCATTAATTGAAGATCTTCTAATATTTCCCTTGCTTTAGAGACTTTTAAAACATACACATTGTTTTTCTTTAACTTCATTTTTCTTGAAACAAGAAATTCAATATGTGGATTATAAAGTTTCTTTAAAATCTTGTGTAATTTTGATGCAATTTTCGCATTCTCTGTTCTCAATGATAAAGATAGACCTAATTGATTCAATGACAAAGTTCCTATAATCTTGACCATTGCACATAAAATAGCTTTCTCACAAAGAGAATCAAAATCATTAAAGACAATTTCTTCCTTAACAACTCTTGAAAACGAAATCATCTTTCTCCCTCCTAATGATCAGCATCCCTATGCCATTTATAAACTTGATAAAACTGTGAATAATATTCTGCAAAATAATTTGTAAGTGTAACAGAACGATGTTGACCACCTGTACAACCAATACCTATAATCATTTGCATCTTTCCTTCTTCTTCATATTTCTTTAATAAATAATCATAGTATGCTATTGTTTTTTTTATAAATTCTTGTGTTTCTGGTTGTTCCATAACATAATCATAAACAGCTTTATCATTACCTGTTTGACTTCTTAATTCTTCAATATAAAAAGGGTTTGGTAAAAAACGCACATCTAATAATAGATCGGCATCTTTAGGAACACCATGTTTATATCCAAAAGAAACAAACGAAACACGAAATGTTTCTTGATTACCTTTATGAAAATATGTTTCTAACTTATCTTGAAGTCTTGGTGCTTTCAATAATGTTGTATCAATCACAATATTCGCCATTTGCTTCACCGGATCAGCCATTTCTCTTTCAATTGCAATTGCTTCAACAAGTGTCGATGAACGATTACAAATCATCAGAGGATGCGAACGACGTGTTTGCTTATAACGTGATAAAAGTTTCCCATCTTCAGCATCTAAGAAAACAACAGTTAAATCTACCCAATCTAAATTAGATAATACTCGTATTGCAAATAACGCATCTCCAATAGATACAGCCATTGCAACTTTAGAATAACGTGTTGATGTACGCAACAGCTCTCCAAATTCCTTTAATAATGCAATTGGAT
>CALDMQ010000269.1 GCA_937917505.1 uncultured Erysipelotrichaceae bacterium
ATAACAAATTTAAAAAAATAGAAAAGAAAAAAATAAGGGTATTCACCCTTATCCAAAGAAACCATCTGGTTGAATTGAAAAATACAATACTGCACCTTCTGGTGTTTTCTTAAATAAACCTTTGCAATGGCTTGCAGCTTCATCAGGAGTTAATTCAGTTTCAACTTCGAATTCAGCTTTAATTCCTGTTTTCTTAACGAAAGTACATTTTACTTTTTCATCGGCATATCCATCGAAAAAATCGATTAATTTTTGAACTTGTGCAGTTTGCATTAAAATTTTACATTTTGCCATAATTATATCCTCCTATTATGATATAACTATTATACTCATTTTTTATTAAAAAGAAAAGTCTTTTTCACGCATTTCTACATTTAATCTTAAAGACGTGACTGTTTCATCTTGGATTGATAAATCATAAAAACAAGGCACACAATAAATCTCCTTTCCACTTGCTGCAACATAACCTCTTGAAATTGCGATAGCTTTCATTGCTTGATTCAATGCGCCAGCACCAATAACTTGAATTTGAACACAACCACACTCTCTTAATAAACATGTAAGTGCTCCAGCAACTTTACTTGGATGTGATTTTGAAGATACTTTCATCATTTCCATATAAAAAACCTCCCTATTCTTTTATATGAATAGAGAGAGTTCTTTAGAACTGATATGGATGATCTTGATCAATGCGAATTCGCTCAATATCAATACATTGATTATTATCATTAAAAGTTAAAAGTGTTGCTAAAAATTGACCTTGACTTTCAGCAATTTGAAAAGGCGTCATTAAACCAGACTTCATACGTTTAATAATAGCGTCTTTATCACAGCCAATAACACTTTCATATGGCCCAGTCATACCCACATCACATTGAAATGCTGTACCTTGTGGTAAAATCTTTTCATCAGCTGTCGCAACATGTGTATGTGTTCCTAAAACCGCAGATACTTTTCCATCAAGATAATAACCTAATGCAATTTTCTCACTCGTTGCTTCTGCATGAAAATCAACAATATGAATATCACTTGTATCATTTTCTAAAACTTCATCAATCGCTTCAAATGGATTTTGTGATTTACCATCCATAAACGTGATCCCTAACAAATTCGTCACACGAACCTTTTTTCCTTGAATGACAATTTCACGACTTCCTACTCCCGGCAAAGCTTTGGGTTGATTATAAGGAACAATTAAACGATCAGCTTCATCAATATAATCAAACAATTCTTTCTTTGCAAAAGTATGATTTCCCATTGTCATTAATGAAATTCCTTGAAATAAAAACTCTTGATAATGTTTTTTTAACAATCCTTTTCCATGTGTCGCATTTTCAACATTTGCAATTATAACATCTATATGATAATGTTCTTTAAGTTTGGGTAAATATGTTTCAATCATCTCTCTACCTATTGAAGAAAAGACATCACCTATAAATAATATTTTCATTTCACCATCTCCTTTAAAAAAAGATAGGTTCCCCTATCTTTATTTGGCAATCTCATTCGCACGTACTTCACGAATAACAGTCACTTTAATATGACCAGGATATGTTAATTCATTTTCAATCTTATCCTTAATATCACGTGCTAATTTGTGACTTGCTAAATCATCAACCTTATCTGGTTTAACAATAACACGAATTTCACGTCCGGCTTGAATAGCGAATACTTTTTCAACTCCATCAAAGCTTTTTGAAATTTCTTCTAATTTTTCAAGTCTTTGGATATAGTTTTCAATTGTTTCACTACGACTTCCTGGACGAGCAGCAGATAATGTATCAGCCGCCGCAACAATAATTGAAATTACACTTGTTGGTTCAACATCACCATGATGTGATTCAATAGCATTAATAACAGTTGCATTTTCACCATATTTCTTAGCAAATTTTGCTCCTAATTCTACATGGCTACCTTCCATCTCATGATCAAT
>CALDMQ010000270.1 GCA_937917505.1 uncultured Erysipelotrichaceae bacterium
TTTATTCCCAGAAACAATTATATCCTTCTTTAATAGTGAAAATAATCAAACAATGGTTGAGATTACAAAGGTTGGTTTACCGCTTTATTTCTTTGCTTATTTCTTCGTAGGTATTTCTATGAATATGATTTCTTACTTTGCATCTACATCAAATGTCAAACCTTCTTCTTTACTTTCTGTTTTAAGAAGTGGTGTTGTATTAATTCCTCTTTCTATTCTATTTGCTTATCTTTTTGGACTCAATGGTCTTTGGTTATCTTATCCAATAAGTGAATGTCTTATCATGATTATAGGATTCTTTTTATATAAAAAATATAAACTTTTAGCTTAAAAGGTGAAGTTATCTTCACCTTTTAAAACTTTCAATCATTACTCACTATTCATCATCTCAAATATTCTATATTTAACTTTTATTTTTCTTAGTATTTTAATCTGAAAGGTGGCTCTTTTGTTTCACACATTTCATGTATTCAACTAACTTAAGTCTAAAGACAAAAAGAGGAATGATTTTTCATTTCCCCTATAACAACGATAATTTTATAATATTTGAAAATGTTGACAAGCTTTTGTAATTCCATCATTTTGACTCTCATCAGTCACATAGCTTGCATATTTTTTAACTTCTTTGGAAGCATTCCCCATAGCAACACTATAAGGAACATATTCTAACATAGGAATATCATTAGCTCCATCTCCAATAGCCATCACATTCTCAAGTTCAATCCCATAATAAGAAATCATATGATTAATCCCTGCATCTTTCCCACCGTTTTGAGAAATCACATCAGTAAAACTATCTGTCCAACGTAATGCTTTCGTTCCAGGTAAATGATTTACAAAATCCTCATCTTGACTTGGTTCAATAGTTGCCATAACTTGAAGAATTGACTTATTTGCAGTTGTATCATCCGCTTTAGGCCATCTTAAATCATAATCTTCTACAACATAATCATTTCTATAACAACTTTCTACTGTCGCATAAAGAGTTGGAATTTTATTTTCTTCTACATACGGCAATAATCTCTTAACACTTGACTCAGGTATATATTGTTCAAAAATCACATGTCCTTTATGATCAAAACAATATTGTCCATTCGCTGTTAAATAACCATCAAAATCAAACAATGCTTTAACATGATCTATTGCACAAGGTGGTCTTCCTGTCCCTACAAAAAGTTTAATTCCTTTCTCTCTTAATGCCTTCAATGTCTTTAAAGTATTCTCAGGAATTCTTTCCATTCCAAATGGTACTAAAGTTCCATCTATATCAAAAAATATAGCCTTAATCACAAAATAATCCTCCTAGCAAAAAAACTCATATCTGAGCTTTTTTTAATAATTTCTCTACTTGTTCTAAAAAGAATTGACGATCTTTCACAGTTCGTTTCGATGGACCTTTTATACGCTGTCCCGCTTGACGAATCTGTGCATGTAAATAACGCGTTGAAAGACAAGTATTAATATTATTCTCATCAATGACTTTACCTGAAACATGTAAAACTATCACTTTCTTACTCAATAACAATCCTGCTAATCCATAATCTTGTGTAATCACAAGATCACCTGTTTCTACAAAATTCAAAATCGCCATATCAACACTATCATGACCAACATCACAAGCAACGATATGATAATCATCACTTTCTAAAACATGCGCATAATCTATAAACACATACATATCTTTATCATATCTTTTTGATAAAGATACAATTCCATCTTTATCTGGACATCCATCTCCATCAACAATCACTCTCATATCATCTTCATCGCCATTAAAACAACAATACCTACAATACCTCCAATAAATCCTCCAAGATGCCCTGTCTTAGATACTTGTCTATTGAATAAAGTATAAATAATATTAAGAGCAATCACTGGTAGAAATGCTTGTAATAAATCCATATATGCTCCACCATAAAAATATCCTAAAGCACAAATTGCTCCAAAAAAGCCATACACAACACCACTCGCTCCAAATGTCACTGTATTATCACTTTGAGCAGATATTTCAGATGCAGAATAACATAACATAGAACTAAACACCATTGCCATAATAATAAGATATAAATAAGCAACAGAACCTAAGATAGCTTCAAAATATCTCCCTATATCATAAATCGCATAGGCATTTAATAAAAAATGCATAAAATCAATATGAATAAAATTACAAGCTATAAAACGATAATACTCTTTTCTTTCACGAATTTGAGGAGGATAGAACGCTCCTAACTTCATCGCAGAATAAAGCTTATCATCATGACTTATAAATTGAATATATATAAAGATTGCTAAACATATCAAAATATAAATATTAGTTACCATGGTTTTACCGTTACCTTTCTTGACATTTGTGTTGTATTTCCAGCACTATCGCTCACACTATATGATAATATATACTCCCCAACTACATGGATGTCTATATCGCCTTCCACTTGAATACGATTACTGATATTTCCATCAACATTATCCATTGCGACTACTCCTTCCAACGCATCAAAAAGTGTTCCTTGAACAATCTCAATATCTTCAATTCCCTTAAATGTTGGTTTTACAACATCACCCATAACAACAATCTTAACTCTTAATGTCGCTGATTGATTACCATAAGCATCTTCCACAATAATCTTTTCCACAAAAGACCCTTCTTCCACAAAAGACTTTGATTTCATCTTTTGCTTTGATTCTTCATCATAGAAATAAACAGTTGTCTTTGAATAATCTTCAACTTTCTTAATTAAGTTTTTTGCAACAAGATTTTCACCAAGTTTAACTTGAACTTCTACATTTTTCAATTGTACCTTTGGTTTTACTGTATCTATAACTTCGATTTCAAAAGGATACTTTTTTCCAAAGTATTCAATCGAAGCATTGTATTTTCCTACTTGTGTAGATACTTTGCTAATATCTAACTTTACACTCTCTAAAATATTTGGATTGGCATTAACATAATCATCTACTTTTGTAGAAATCGTTTCTCCATATTCATATGTAAAACAATTTCTTTTTAGTTGTAAAGGTGTCATTGTCAATGCAATATAGATTAACAACGCTTCTATTATAATAAAAAATGATAATGTTGAAATAATAATCTTATTTTGCATTGCATACACCTCCCTTGTTTCATTATATACGATTTATGTGTCATTTTTGTGAAATTATTATAAAACTATATATCTTTTTATACAAAATTTCAAACAATATATATAAGAAAACACCTCTTTACAGAGATGCTTATAATCTTGATAAAACCTTTTCTTTTCCAAGTAACATAATTGAACTTGCAAGATCAGGACCATGCATAATACCAGTTGTTGCAATACGAATTGGCATATATAACATTTTTCCTTTTGCCTTTGCTTCTTTTTGTGTTGCTTTGATACAAGCAAAAATATTGTCTTTTGTAAATTCTTCATCAGACAATTCTTCTAACTTAGACTTAAAAACTTCTAATGTATGAGGAATAGATTCATCTTTCATAAATTCTTGAGCTTCTTCATCTAAGTGAATATCTTCTTCGAAGAATAAAGAAGTTAATTCTACGATTTCTTTACCATAAGATAATTGTTCATGATAAATAGAAATTAAATCTCTTATCCATTGTTCACTACGATTTGATAAATCATAAGCTTCTTTTAAGAATGGTAAACATAAATCAATCACTTCATCTAAAGAACGTTCTTTAATATATCTGTTATTCACCCAAATTAATTTATCTTTATCAAACATTGATGGTGATTTAGATAAACGTTTTTCACTAAATTCTTTGATTAATCCTTCATGATCAAAGATTTCTTGTTCCCCTTCTGGAGACCAACCTAATAATGCCATGAAGTTAAACATTGCATCTGGTAAATACCCTTCTTCTTTGTATTGAGAAACAAATTGCATAATTGTTTCATCACGTTTAGATAATTTTTTTCTTTGTTCATTAACAATAAGTGTCATATGTCCATAAGTTGGTGCTTCCCAACCTAACATTTCATAAATCATTAATTGTTTAGGCGTATTACTTAAATGTTCTTCACCTCTAAAAACATGTGTAATATCCATTGTATGATCATCAATCACAACAGCATAGTTATATGTTGGAATACCATTAGCTTTGACTAATACCCAATCACCAATATCCTCTGATTCAAATGAAACATGACCTCTAATCATATCATCGAATTCATATGTTTTTCCTTCAGGAACTTTCACTCTGATTGTATAAGGAATACCTGCATCTTCTTTCTCCTTGATTTCTTCAGGTGTTAATGAACAACATTTACGGTTATATTTAGGCGCAATACCAGCCGCTACTTGTTTTTCATGTTCTTCATCTAATTCTTCAGGTGTACAGAAACATTTATAAGCATATCCTTTTTCTAATAAATAATCAGTATATTTTTTATAAATGTCTAATCTTTCCATTTGACGATATGGAGCATATTTTGGATTAGGATTTAATGGAGACTCATCAGGAATAATTCCTAACCAAGTTAAGTTATCTAATTGACTTGCTTCTCCACCTTCGATATTTCTTTCAATATCAGTATCTTCTAATCTAAAAATAAAATCTCCGCCATGATGTTTGGCAAATAAATAATTAAATAACGCTGTTCTAGCACCACCAATATGTAAATGTCCTGTTGGACTTGGTGCATATCTTACTCTTACTTTACTCATTTTTTACCCTTCCTTATTTAATAATACAACACTTTGTGCAACCATACCTTCGCCTCTACCTACAAAGCCAAGTTTTTCACCTCGTGTTGCTTTTATATTCACTTGTGTGATATCACAATGTAAAACGCGTGCAACATTCTTTCTCATCTGTAAAATATGCGGTGCCATTTTTGGCTGTTCACACATAATAATACTATCAATATTTCCAATCACATAACCTTCTTCTTTCATTAAATGATAGGTATATTCTAGTAAAACCATTGAAGAAATTCCTTTATAACGTGGATCAGTATCCGGAAAATGTTTTCCAATATCCCCTAATGCCATAGCACCTATAATACTTTCAATAATCGCATGTAATAACACATCCGCATCACTATGACCTTTTAATCCTTTCTCATATGGAATTTCAACTCCACCTAAGATAAGTTTTCTACCCTCAACTAACTGATGGATATCAATAGATTGTCCAATCCTCATCATGATTATCACCTTCTCGCCCTATTCTAGCACAAATTCACTGAATATACAAAAAGAAATCGTGGAATTATCCACGATTAATCAATCCAACCAAAATAACGACACGCATATTCAATACCATCTTCTTTATGAGAACGTGTTATAAAATCAGCTATTTCCTTGACCTCATCAATAGCATTTCCCATGGCAATAGATAATGGTGCTTGATTCATCATACTTATATCATTCTTTCCATCCCCAAAAACAACAATATCTTGAGGATTCCCATGTATCATGTCTACCATTTTTAAAATACCACGATATTTCTCTAATGGCTCAACAATACATCCAGATTCAAAATAACGCATATATCCTAATTTATGCATAGAAACGATATCTTTTTCTTGTTCTGGTGTACAAGATATAAATATTTTCATAATCTGTTTGACTTGATGAAAATCTAATGAAGAATCATGAATACAATGAAATTTCATTTGATTATCATACCCCAAAGGACTATTGGTATAAAGATATGGTGTATTATCAATAGCTACTGCAAAAGAAATATCTTTATTTAAACATTCATCAATAATTTCATTTGCAATTATAAAATCTAATGGTTCTAAAGATACAAGCTCATTATCAATTGTCAAACCATTTCCACCATCACTAACCATATTTGAAAAACCATTTTCAATTCTAAAATCTCTAGCAAAAAACTCTGCCCTTCCTGTTGCTATAGCTACAAAATGACCATTCTTTTTTAATTTCTCTAAAGTTGTGATTGTTGATGGGAGAACTTTTCCACCTGGATTATCATCTGTTAATGTTCCATCAATATCAAAAAATATATACTTTTTTCTCATGTTTACACCTATTGAGTTAAAGATTGTTGAGGTAACACAATTTCTATTTTTGTGCCCTTATCTAACTCACTTTCTAATTGTATTGTTCCTTTATAATTA
>CALDMQ010000271.1 GCA_937917505.1 uncultured Erysipelotrichaceae bacterium
TGGTTTATCAAGACTGGAAAGAGTTGTTAAGGAAAGAATGTCATTATCTGAAGTAGATAGTGTAACTCCTCAATCATTAACAAATATTCGTCCATTAACTGCAGCAATGAAAGAATTTTTCTCTTCTTCTCAGTTATCTCAATTCATGGATCAAATCAATCCACTTGCCGAATTAACAAATAAACGTCGTTTATCTGCGTTAGGTCCTGGTGGTTTATCTAGAGATAGAGCAGGGGTTGAAGTGCGTGACGTCCATCCATCGCATTATGGTCGTATCTGTCCGATTGAAACTCCTGAAGGTCCTAATATCGGGTTGATTTCAACACTTGCATCTTATGCAAAGATTAATAAATATGGTTTCATTGAAACACCATATCGTAAAGTTAATAATAGTGTTGTAAATGAGAGTGATGTACGCTATTTAACAGCGGATGAAGAAAAAAATTATGTAATTGCGCAAGCAAAGGTTAAATTAGATGAAAATGGTCAAATCTTAGATGAACAAGTAATCGCTCGTCATTTAGGTGAAAACATTATGGCTAAGCCTGAAGAAGTTGACTTTATCGATATTTCACCTAAACAAATCGTTTCTGTAGCAACATCATGTATTCCATTCCTTGAAAACGATGATGCGACTCGTGCCTTGATGGGTGCCAACATGCAACGTCAAGCTGTTCCATTATTAAATCCACATACACCATTTGTTGGAACTGGTATGGAATATCAAGCAGCAAGAGATTCTGGTGCAGCAATTGTTGCTAAGGCAGATGGTCTTGTTACTTATGTTGATGCGAAGAAGATTGTTGTGGAAGAAGAAAACGGTCCACATAATTATCGTTTAACAAAATTTGCGATTTCTAATGCTGGGACATGTATTAATCATCGCCCAATTGTAAAAACTGGGGATAAAGTATTCAAAGGTCAAATTTTAGCAGATGGACCTTCTATGGAACAAGGTGAATTAGCATTAGGTCAAAACGTATTGGTTGGTTTCATGACATGGAATGGTTATAACTACGAAGATGCTGTTATCATGTCAGAAAGATTAGTAAAAGAAGATGTTTATACATCTATCCATATTGAAGAATATAGTATCGAATGTCGTGATACAAAACTTGGTCCAGAAGAAATTACAAGAGATATTCCTAACGTTGGTGAAGAAGCTCGTAAGAACTTAAACAGCGAAGGTATTATCATGATTGGTGCTGAAGTAAAAGAAGGAGATATTTTAGTTGGTAAAGTAACTCCTAAGGGGCAAGCGGAATTATCTGCTGAAGAAAAATTATTACTAGCTATTTTTGGTGAAAAATCAAGAGAAGTTAAAGATAATTCATTAAGAGTTCCTCATGGTGGTGCTGGTATTGTTCATGATATTAAAGTGTTCTCTAGAAAAAATGGTGATGAATTACAACCAGGTGTTAATAAAGTTATTAAAGTCTATATCGTTCAAAAACGTAAGATTTCTGAAGGGGACAAAATGGCTGGTCGTCATGGTAATAAAGGGGTTATCTCTAAGATTTTACCAGTCGAAGATATGCCACACTTAGAAGATGGTACAGTTTTAGATATCATGTTAAATCCATTAGGGGTTCCTTCTCGTATGAACATTGGACAAGTTCTTGAATTGCATTTAGGATATGCAGCAAGAGAGTTAGGAATGTATTTTGCAACTCCAGCTTTCGATGGTATCAATGCAAAAGACTTAGAAAATATCATGAAAGAAGCAGGGATGCCTGTTGATGGAAAACAACCTGTTATTTCTGGTCGTACTGGTGAATACTTTGATTCTAAAGTTTCAGTAGGGGTTATGTATATGATCAAGTTAGCCCACATGGTTGACGATAAATTACATGCCAGATCAGTAGGTCCTTATTCATTAGTTACTCAACAACCATTAGGTGGTAAAGCACAAAACGGTGGACAAAGATTTGGGGAAATGGAAGTTTGGGCACTTGAAGCTTATGGTGCTGCTTATACATTACGTGAAATCTTAACTGTGAAGTCTGATGATGTTGTTGGACGTGTTAAAACTTATGAAGCAATCGTTAAAGGACAAAAATTACCTGAACCAGGATTGCCTGAATCATTTAGAGTATTGAAGAAAGAGTTACAAGCGTTATCTTTAGATATACGTATGCTAGATGATGAAGGTCATGAAATTGATGAAAGAAAGATAGAAGATGAAGAACGCCGCTTCCCAACTTCTATTGATACATCTCCTGAATCAGAAACAACAACTGAAGAAGTTGTTGTAGAAGATGAAATTGAAGGAGAATTTGATGATAACGAAGAATCATTTGATGATTTAGATTCAGCAATTGATGAAATGTTCGCTGATG
The DNA here is from genome assembly GCA_937917505.1 of uncultured Erysipelotrichaceae bacterium. Lineage (GTDB taxonomy): Bacteria > Bacillota_I > Bacilli_A > Erysipelotrichales > Coprobacillaceae > CALDMQ01. The sequence continues at coordinate 2,340 of CALDMQ010000271.1, forward strand.
ATGAAGAAAGTAACGAAGAATAGGAGGGACAATGAATGGCAGATATTAACAACTTTTCAGCAATTCAAATAGGGTTAGCTTCTCCAGAAAAAATTCGTGAATGGTCTTATGGTGAAGTAAAAAAACCTGAAACAATCAATTATCGTTCTCAAAAGCCTGAAAAAGATGGTCTATTCTGTGAAAGAATCTTTGGACCATCTAAGGATTGGGAATGTAGTTGTGGTAAGTATAAGAAAGTTAGATATAAAGGTGTCGTTTGTGATCGTTGTGGTGTAGAAGTTACGAAATCATCTGTACGTCGTGAACGTATGGGACATATCGAACTTGCAACACCAGTTGCACATATTTGGTACTTAAAGGGAATTCCTTCAAGAATGGGACTTGTCTTAGATATGTCACCAAAACAACTTGAAGAAATCATTTACTTTGTATCTTATGTTGTTACAGATAAAGGAAATACGCCTTTAGAATATAAACAAGTTTTATCTGAAAGAGATTATCGTAACTGTTATGATAAGTTTGGTAATCAATTTGAAGCAAAAACTGGTGCAGAAGCTATTAAGATCTTACTTCAAAAAGTTGATCTTGATGAAGAATTTGAATTAGTTAATAAAGAATTAAAAGAGGCTCAAGGGCAAAGACGTTCTAAATTAATTAAACGTTTAGAAGCTATTGAATCATTTAGAACTTCAGGAAATCAACCTGAATGGATGATTTTAGATGCACTTCCAGTTATACCACCTGATTTAAGACCAATGTTACAATTGGATGGTGGACGTTTTGCAACAAGTGACTTAAATGATTTATATCGTCGTGTTATTACACGTAATAATCGTTTAAAGAAATTGTTAGAATTAGGAACACCTTCTATTATCGTGCAAAATGAAAAACGTATGTTACAAGAAGCAGTAGATGCTTTAATTGATAATGGTCGTCGTTCTAAACCTATCACTGGAGCTGGTGGTAGACCATTAAAATCATTGAGTCATACATTAAAAGGAAAACAAGGACGTTTCCGTCAAAACTTACTAGGTAAACGTGTTGACTATTCTGGACGTTCAGTTATCGCAGTTGGTCCTGATTTAAAGATGTATCAATGTGGTATTCCTCGTGAAATGGCATTAAACTTATTTAAACCATTTGTTATTAGTGGTTTAGTAAGAGAACAAATTGCCACAAATATTAAGGCTGCAGAAAGATTAATTGATAAA
>CALDMQ010000272.1 GCA_937917505.1 uncultured Erysipelotrichaceae bacterium
AAATATCTGGATTTGGTGTTCTTCCTTTGGCATATTCTTCTAAAAAATATGTAAAAACATGATCCCAATATTCTTTGATAAAATCAACACGGCGAAGTTCAATACCTAAATGTTCTGCCACTTTCTTCGCATCATTATAATCTTTTTCTTGGGGACATATATCATCATTATTTGTCGGATTACCTAATATATCATTATTTAGTGAAGAGTCCCAATTTCGCATAAATACCCCAATCACTTCATAACCTTGTTTTTTTAAGACATAGGCTGCAACTGCACTATCTACACCTCCACTTAATCCCAATACAACTCTTTGGCTCATCTTCATTTCCCCTTTCTTCGTTTTCTTATTTTAACACTAAATGCCAAAAACTATACCAAAAAGAAAAAGAACTCACCAAAGTGAATTCTCATATCTTATTATTTTAAACGTGACATTGGCAACATCGCTGCTCCAATAGCTCCACAATCTTCTAATTCAGTTTCAAGTAAAGGAATATGACCTCTCATTCCCACATGAATCTTCGCATTGAATTGTTCTTCTAACTTCTTCAAGAAATATTTTTTTGATTTCATGACACCACCACCTAAGATAAAACAATGTGGGTCAACAGTATGTGCAATATTAGCAAACATAGTTGCAAGTTCACTAATGCATTCATCAACAATACCTTGTGCTTGAATATTTCCCTCATCGGCTAATCTAAACACATCACCAGCATGTTTCACTTGATCTTCACCAAGCAATTCTTTACCTTTACGTGTAATCGCAGTTCCACTTGTTTCCCCTTCAGCAGCCATTGTTTTTCACGATGATATTTCCAACTTCACCAGCATGGCCACGACCACCAGATACAAGTTTACCATCAACGATAAATGCTCCACCAATTCCTGTAGAAATTGTAACATAATAACAAGTTGGTTTTCCTTTTCCAGCACCTAATAATGCTTCTGCAAGTCCAGCAACATTAGCATCATTATCAATAAATGTAGGCAAATTAAAACGAGTAGATAATTTTTCACAAATTGGATAATTTTCAAAACCAGGTAAGTTTGTTGCCATGATCATGACACCATTTGCTGTATCTACCGGACCTGGAACACCGATTCCAATTCCTTCTACATTTTCAATTCCCCCACAAACTGTATAATCAATACTTTCGATTTGTCTTATAATTTTTGAGCATACATAGTCAGGTCCATTATCTCTTTCAGTTATATCTTTCACTTCACTATAAGATGTACCATTTTCATCAACTAAAAGTGTTCTGACATTTGTTCCTCCCAAATCAATTCCAATATAATATTTCATGATTGTATGTTCTCCTTTCATCATTTATATTTATTATACAATAAATATCTTGAGTTTCAAAGTTCATTCGAAAAAATATCCTGTTTTATCTTTAATAATTCTTTTGGTAATGGACAAGTAATCACTTTATTTTGTAAATATTTTAAACATCCGATAGGTTTCACAAAACAAATTTGATAAGCATGTAAAAACTGATGATCTAAACGATACTTCTTTTTCATGATACGATTACATTCAAAATCACCATATTTACGATCACCTATCACTGGATGATGAACACTTGCTAAATGAATGCGAATTTGATGCGTTCTTCCAGTCACTAACTTCACTTTTAATAAAGAATAATCTTTTGAAGAAATCACACTTTCTATAATCGTATGCATTTTTAAAGCACCTTGAGTATCTTGAGACACTATCTTCATCAGTGATTGATTGCTATCTTTTTTCACATAACCAATAAGTTCTTGTGAAGTCATATAACCTTTACAAATCGTTAAGTAAGTCTTTTCAATACAATGACGTTTTTTCATCATTTCATTTAAAGCTTGTAATGCTTGCATAGTTTTTCCAAAAATCACAATCCCACTTGTATTGCGGTCCAAACGATGAACAGGTCCAGGTGTAAATCCTAAAGAATCTTTTGGATCATATTCTCCTTTTTGATAAAGATATGTTAAAACTTGATGATCAAGTGTATTCATATCTTCGTTAATATCTTCATGAACAAGTAATCCCGCTGGTTTATAGACCACAAGAATTTGTTCATCTTCATATAAAACATCAAATTCAATCTTTAAATCAAAAATCGTTTGAGGACGTGTATATTCCTGAAATCTATCTTCATACAAAAATAAAGAAACTTCATCATCTTCTTTTAAAATATAATTTTCTTTCACTTTGACACCATTGACTTTCACATCTTTTGTTCGTAACATTTTATAAATCAATTGACTTGGTGCTTGACAAAGTAACTTTTTTAAATATTTATCTATTCTCTGATTAGCATGATTTTTATCAATAATTAATGTTTTCATATATCTCACCATTCTCTATTATACATAACTCTCATAAAAAATACAGAAATATTTATGAAAGCCTTTACATTTATGCGCCATTTGATATAATAATATTGTTAAGTGTGATTCACTTAAACATATCCCCCTATTATCACTCTCATGTGTAATAGGAAGACAAGAAAACATGCTCCCCCGCGTGTTCCTTGTCTTTTTTATGTTATAATGAATATGGAGGTATAGACAATGGAAAAAGAATTAAGCAAAGAAATTATTTTTGAAGGAAAAATCATGACAATTACAAAAGAAGAAGTGGAACTTGAAGATGGTAACCATGCTTTTCGTGAAGTCCTTTATCACCATGGTGGGGTTTGTGTTCTTGCGATTGTAGATAATCAAATCCTTTTAGTGAAACAATTTCGTTATCCCAATCGTATCAACACATTAGAAATACCAGCTGGAAAATTAGAAAAAGATGAAGACCCTCAAACTTGTGCATTTCGTGAATTAGAAGAAGAAACAAACTACCGTGCAAAAGATATGCACTTTATTACAAAAATCCTACCTTCTCCTGGTTATACGAGTGAATGGCTTTATTTATATGAAGCAATTGATTTTAAAGAAGTTGAAGATGCATTATCATGTGATGAAGATGAATTTATTGATGTCATCAAAATGGATCTTGAAGAAGCCTATCAACATGTTTTAGATGGAACAATCTTTGATGCAAAAACAGTCATTGCGATTATGTATGCATATCAAAAAAGGTTTTACAAAACAAGTAAAGCCTTTTTAAATACACATTACACAAAAAATACCAACAAGTATTCCCAAAACTGTTCCAACCGCAACATCACTCACATAATGCACAAAAAGATACAAACGTGAAAATGCTGTTAAAATCGCATAAACAATACCAATTATTCCAAACTCTGGATAATAGAACATCATAACAGTACTACACGCAAATGATGACATCGTATGTCCTGATGGAAAAGAGGCATCACTAGGAATAGGTACAAGCAAGTCATTCCTAGGGTATTTTTGACAAGGACGTTTTCTTTTCACAATTGTTTTAATTGTAATTTGCCCAAGTAATGTAGAAGCAATCAAAGCTATAAGCATATGTATAGACATGATACGTGTTGGTGTATAAATATTTGTGAGTAATATTATAACCAACCAACTCATACCAAAATCACCACAAGAACTAATAAACTTCATTATTTCATTAAAAATATGATGTTTATAAAACTTTAACATTTGAAACGATATTTTTTCATCAAACAATAAAATTTTTTTAATCATCTTCATTATCATTCCTTTTTAAAGATACTTTGATTAAATTCAATACACCTAGTACAAGACAATGGAAAATATAAAGATTCAATAATTGAATACCATCTTTTGAAAAAATAGCCAATGCTTGATTATATCCTTCATAATCTGGAATAAACTCTAATACACTATGAACTCCATTAAAAAAGGTTTCAAAAATCATTGTCACAAAATCATTATAATGAGTAAACAAAGATGCAATAATTCCAAAGATACCCTCTCTCAAGCGTAAAGGATGGATAAAAGCCACAGTAAAAACTATTCCCACAATCAAGATTAAAAATGATGTCGCAAGTATATAAATCAATGTTGTAAAAAAATCAAGAAATAAATGATATTCTTTTTCTTCCTCTATAAAACCATCTTCTTCAAATTGCTCAAACGATTCTTCTAAAAGAGGAAAAGTCACTTCTTTTTTCTTATTAATTTTATTTAACAAAATATGAAGTTCATCTTCTTCCGAGGAAGTCATAGGTTGAACATGAGCCATATGTTGTGGTTTTTCTAATGGAATTTCTTTAGAAATTGTTTCTTGTTCAACTTGTAATTCTTCTTCACAATTCTCTTCAAAAATAACTTCATTATTCATTTCCTCATCATCAAACACAAAATGTTTAACAAGTTCTTTTTTTTCTTTTATTATCTCAGGCTGAAGTTGTGACAAGCGATATTGATATGTTTTATCAACTAATTCCATAATTTGTTCATCATCATTATAAGCAGATTTAGCATGGTTATAAGCTTCACTTAATTGGACTTCATTCATATGATCATCCATACCTAAAATTGTTGAATACATCCCTGTATTCTCATATTTATCAAATAACATAGCATTCAATATTTCAAACATTGATGAAACAACACGATAAGATGTTTCATTAATAAAATCATCAGCTTTTACTAAATCTTCTAAATAAACAATATTCATATGCAAAGACGAAGCAACTCTATTTAAAGATTCAAATGAAGAAATCACCAGCGTTTCTTCATAAGGCACATGAAAATGTTTGTTAATTGTTTCTAAGATAGATGATGATGGTAATGGTAAACTTGATGTATCACTTCCAATAATAAACTGAACATTTTGATAGAGATTAATCATTTTTAAATATTCAACCGCATCTTTTGTACGATGTGTTGATAAAATCGCAACAGGAATATTCTTTTGTTTTAAATATTCAATAAATTCATAAACACCATCTTTTACTTGAATTTTTTTTAACTGGGCATATTGAAAAAGTTCTCTTTCAATTTTAGCATTCAAAGGTCCACTATCAACTAACGAATGAAGTGGTAACTCATTATACATATCATACATATTTGATAATGCACGTGAAAAAGCTTCACGACTTACTGTTATATTTTTTTGACTTGCAGTATATTTATAATAATTGTATCTCAAATGATTTAAGTCTAATATAACACCATCAAGAGGTATAATCACTAATTTTATATTTTGAATTGATTGTCTATACATCATCTATCACCTCATACCATTATATCAAAATATAAACGATTATTCCATCTAAAATCTCTTGATTTTCATCACGAAATGGTGTATTATATACACGTTATCTCTCCTTAGCTCAGTTGGCAGAGCATCTGACTCTTAATCAGAGGGTCCACGGTTCGAGCCCGTGAGGGGAGACCAAATAAAAATAAAGTCCTTATCTTGTTTATAAGATTTGGACTTTTTCATTTAAATGAAATAATTTATAACCCTGCTTATCTTTTGAAGAAAAGCATTAAAAATTGAAAAGATGAGCAGGGTTTATTTTTACAAAATAAAAACTAGGATTTCTCCTAGTTAATGACTATTGGCGGTCTGGACGGGACTCGAACCCGCGACCTCCGCCGTGACAGGGCGGCATTCTAACCAACTGAACTACCAGACCAATTTGGTTGCGGGAGAAGGATTTGAACCAACGACCTTCGGGTTATGAGCCCGACGAGCTACCAGACTGC